>JAHBSH010000020.1 GCA_019639215.1 Acidobacteriota bacterium | reverse complement strand
AGAAGAGCCGGTTATCATGAAGCCCTTGATCAGTCGATCCCCGATACAGAAAAAAAAGGACAAGAATCAAACAATAAATATTCCTCATCTCGAAAAGCTGCTTGTGGATATTTATTGTGAGCGACAAATTTACTTTTTCTACTCAGGTGCCGAACTCAAAAATATTTTCAATAACGCATTCGAACGGTATGCAATCAATATTTCGCGTTTACAGAACTACGCAAAACGTCGAGGTAAAGCGCCGGAGATTGAAGAATTTATCTCTTTTTGCACAGGATGAATGGCGGGCTAGCAGAAGGCTCAGCATCTCACTCGGTCTGAGATATGAGGTTAACCCGGCCCCGACTGATGCAGCAGGCCAGCCGCCCTACAATATCGATCAAGTAACTGACCTTACAACTACCCGCCTCGTAATGGACAGAGACAGGCCCCTGTGGAAAACGACATGGAATAACTTCGCTCCAAGGATCGGCCTTGCATATGTTCTCAGAGATGAACCCGGTTGGGAGACGGTGATACGCGCAGGCAGCGGGATATATTATGACCTCGGAAATACACAGGCATCGGACGGCTACGGACGTGCAGGGTTTAGGATAACCACAAGATTTGTAAACGCAAATTTCCCGCTTACACAGGCTCAGGTTGACGGCATTCCTGCTCCAAGCGTAACGACACCTTACACAGAAACGATCCTCACCGACGACCCTTTCCTGAAACTTCCCTTCACGGTGCAATGGAACGGTGCAGTAGAACAATCTCTGGGAAGTTCACAGTCGATCTCGGTCAGCTACATCGGGGCTTCGGGGCAAAGATTGCTGGTTGACCGCTCATACTTGCCGAGAGCTTTGGGCAACTTGAATTTCAGCGCGAATGCCGCGATAGTTTTGACGACCAATGAAGGCCGTTCTAGCTATCATGCCATGCAGGCTCAATACCAGCGAAGATTAACGCAAGGGCTTCAGGCAAACGCTTCGTACACATGGTCACATTCTATTGATAACGCAACGAGCAATTTTACCGTCAGGCAGCTGACACGCGGAAATTCTGATTTTGATATCAGGCATAATTTCCAGGCCGCTCTGTCCTATGACATTCCTTTCTCGCCGGAAAATGCGGTCATTGCGGCACTGGTAAAAAATTGGGCCATTGACGGCAGGATCTCTGCCCGATCTGCGTTGCCGGTGAACATAATCGGGGCAAGCGGGGTCGACCCGGCTGTGCCATATTTGTCGGTTGATTTTCAGCCAAACTTTATCGGCGGGTCATTGTATGTTGACGACCCAAGTGCTCCAGGCGGCAAACGCATAAATTTTGACGCATTTGAAGTTGCACGTGACGGAAACAACGCTCTGATACAAGGGAATTTTGGCCGCAACGTAGCCCGGGGTTTCGGATCATTTCAAGCAGACCTCGCGATAAGAAGGAACTTTCCGATAACCGAAAATATAAGGTTACAGTTCCGTGCGGAATCCTTTAATATTTTCAATCGTGCAAATTTTGGAGCGGTGGAAAATCGCCTGTCAGTGGGTTCTTCACTTTTTGGTAAGGCGACCAATACCCAGAATGCTCAGCTCGGCGGATTGAACTCGCTCTACCAAGTCGGCGGACCGCGTTCGTTCCAGTTCGCCTTAAAACTCTTGTTCTGATTATTTAGAGTAAGCTAGAAAAAATACCGGTTCATTTTTATAAGTGAGCCGGTATTTTTTTATTGAATAGCAGACAATACTGTTTACCTTCCAGCCTAGGGTTGAATGTCGAGTCTAGCGAGTTTTAGGCCACGGCGTATCTCATCGTTTTGCATGAACCAATACCAGTTCTTTCCGGAACGGAGATTTTCTGCAGAAAGCAAAGTTATACCAAGATCAATGCCGATGACATCCCCGTTCACCCATCCTGTATGTGGATTAAAGGCATCGACAAATCCATATTTCTGATATACCTTGTCGCCGTATTCGGCCTTCATTCGTTTTAAGGTCGGCAGCGTTATGTCCGGTGCGAACATCAGCGACCCGGCCGCAGCACACGGCACAACAGTACCGTCAATACGGTCAGGTCGTGGCGGACCGCCCCATGCAGTGTATCCGTGTTCGCTATCAGATGATGTCAATCCCCACATCTCTGGCCCGTATGTTGGAAATTCCTTACTTAATTCTTCAGCAAAGAATTTGTGCTGTGCCCTCGTCGCTTTGACCGAATTATCAAAATAGTTGATAAAGGACGGGATGCGTTCGCGTCTGGCACGAAGATCGACCCAAGCATGTGAGAACTGGTGAATGAAAAGCGGCGAAACAGACCCAATGTAGCGATAACCGCCGTATTCATTCCACGGACGTTCAAATGCATACCATGAATTTGGTGATATCGGATGAGTCGGGGAACCGATAGCGAGCAGATACAATATTGCTTCTTCACTGTACCGTCCCCAAGTGCTCTTTATAAAGCCACCTTGCTCCTGACGATAACCGTGGCTAAGCAGATACTGATTGCCGGCCTGCATCCATTTGAAATCGACGCGACGGTATATCTTGTCTGCTAGTTCGACGATCTGTTTATCATCAGAAAAACACTGCTTAACCGTGAGCACTCCGCCCAAAAGGAGCGCGGTGTCTATTGACGATATTTCGCTCTGCCATTTACGTTCACCGGTTTCGCTATCGACAAAATGATAGAACCAGCCGTTCATGTGAAACATCTTGTTGGCAAAGAAATCCAGCGTGTTGCGGGTACGTTCTTTCGCTGCATCACGCGTTACCCAACCGCGGTCGGCGGCAATACAATAGCCGCTAAGGGCAAAGCCGGATGCGGCAATGCTCGCAACGTTATAGCTTCGATGCTCCCGTCCACGCGGACTTCCATCAGCCGGAGCCCGGTCAAGTGTTAAACCGGTCTTCGGATTCGTTCGCTCCCAGAAATATTGGAATGTCCTTTTAGAAAGGTCTTCAAGAAAGGCATCATCCTCAGCCGAAATGCGAGCCGTCGGGACCGGAGCCGTAGGAGCAGGATCAATCGCCTCTTTGATACCAACCGGTGGTTTGTTTGGATCGACGACCTCGAAGACGCTTTGACGTCCACTCTCGCTGCTCGTTCCGACCATTACCAAGAATTCGCCGGGTTCCAACACGGGTTTAAGGTCACGTCCAAGAAAGCTTAGCTCTTTTGCCCCGAGTGTGAACTCGACCGTCTTCATCTGGCCCGGTTCAACCGTAACACGTTCGAAACCGCGAAGCTCTTTTTCCGGACGCGTGACCGAAGCCGCAATATCGTGAATGTAGAGCTGCACGGTCTCATCACCTTTTACCTTGCCGCGATTATGAACATCAATGCTGACCTTGACGCTCTCGTTCGGATTTATTTTGAGTTTATCAAGCCTTAGGTTCTCCAGTTGGAACCGGGTATAACTTAAACCGTAACCAAAAGGAAAAAGCGGAGAATTCTCGACGTCAAGATATTTCGAGGTATATTTGTTCGCTTCCAACAACGGGCGTCCGGTTCGCTTGTGATTGTAGTAAAGCGGAAGCTGACCGACCGATCTTGGGAAAGATGCAGGCAGCTTTCCGCCCGGATTGACATCGCCGAACAACGTATCCACAACCGCATTGCCGGCTTCAGTTCCAGGAAGCCAGGTGATAAGAATGGCTGGAGAATTTTCCTTTAACCAGTTAAGCTCAAGCGGACGGCCCGTCATCAAAACGACCACATATGGCTTACCAGAATCATGAATAGCCTTTACAAGATCAAGCTGTTTGCCGGGAAGCCCGATCTTTGAACGAGACGACGCCTCACCGGACATCCATGCGGCTTCGCCGACAACAAGGATCGCGACATCAGCTTTTTTCGCCGCATCTAAGGCCTTTTCAAAACCTTCGGTGTTCTCACATGCAGGGTCGCACCCCGGTTCGAATGAAACGGAAGCGGTCGGGTATTTGGTCTTGAGGGCTTCAAGAACGGTTATCGGGTCTTCGGGCTGTCCATCACCGGCCCAGTTGCCGTTCATGTCTATTTTGCTGTTTGCAAGTGCACCGATGACAGCTATATTCTTTGCATCTTTTTTTAGAGGCAGAGCATTGCCCTCGTTCTTTAAAAGAACAAAAGATCTTTCAGCTGCGATCCTTGCAACATCGCGATTTGCCTGTTTGAAAACCTCTGCTTTTTCCCGTTCCTCACTTGCGAAAGGGTCGTCAAACAGACCGAGGCGGAACTTTACACGCAAAACATGACGCACAGCCTGATCTATGGTTTGCATTGAGACCTTGCCTGATCTGACCAGATCTTCGCCGTATTTATTATAGAGACGGCTGACCATCTCCATATCCGTACCCGCATTCAGAGCGTACATTGCAGCATCGCTTTCGCTTCCCGCAAGACCATGCATTTGCAATTCCAGCACTGCCGTGTAATCGCTGACCACAAGTCCGTCAAATTTCCATTCATCGCGAAGCACATCTTTCATGACCCACGGATTTCCGGTTGCCGGTGATCCGTCAATATCATTAAAACTTGTCATGAAAGAACCTACGCCGGCGTCAATAGCCGCTCTAAAAGGCGGAAAATAAACCTCGCGCAATGCTCTTTCAGAAAGATCTGTCGTATTGTAATCGCGTCCGCCCTCAGCGGCACCGTAACCGACCCAATGCTTGGCGGTCGCCATCACACGATCCTTTTGGCTGTAATCATCTCCTTGAAAACCGCGAACCCTTGCATAAGCTACCCTAGAACCAAAATATGTGTCTTCGCCCGATCCTTCGATAATGCGGCCCCAGCGGGCATCGCGAGAAATGTCCACCATTGGGGCAAATGTCCAATGTACGCCAGCAGCCCGGGCCTCGGCGGCAGCAATGGCGGCTGTTTGCTCCATAAGAGCAAGATCCCAGCTTGCGGCTTCGCCAAGAGGCACAGGAAAGATCGTCCGATATCCGTGAATGACATCGAACCCAAGCAATATCGGTATTTTCAATCTGGATTCGAGGGCTGCTCTTTGGAGTTCGTTCGTCATCCTTGCACCACGGACATTCAACGTAGAACCGAGTAAACCTTTCCTAGCCATTTCTAGGTGTTCGGGACGATACTTACCGTTTGCTTCGCCATCAAGCTGCTGCAGCTGCCCCAACTTTTCAGCGAGCGTCATTTGAGCGAGAAGTGCATCGATCCTCCGCTCGATCTCGGCATTCCGTCCTGCCTGACTCTGCTGTGCAGACACAGAGACGACGGAGGCAATAAGGATGGCGCACAATGTTAATGAGGCAAGAAGATTTCGTTTATTGATCATGTCAGATTTTGTTGCGGAATCGGATCAAGCAAAATAGATCGATCAGCTTTAAGCTTTGTCAGGCCGTAAAGATCAACACTTCCCTTCTAAAAACCTTTTCGGCTTTACCTTTTCTTTTTTTCAAAAGTGATCTCTGCCACTACAGGTAAATGATCCGATGGCCAAAGTCCACCGGGCCTGTCATCAGCGGCAAAGAATCGCAGAACACGAACGTCCTTGTTTACAAAGATATGATCTATCCAATTCTCTGGAACAAGCTCTTTGAAAGCGGAGAATGTTGAAGACACTCCTACATATTCGGTCTCGCTACTGCGTCTTGCATCAAATAGAATAGGTTTACGGTTTTTCGCAGGCTCAATGATCGTCTTGTAAACATCCGTCGAATAATTGGCATTAAAGTCTCCGGTGACAACAGCTCTCTTTTTCTTGGCTATCGACGAAACCTTTTCGAGAAGCAACCGGGAACTGTTGACACGAGCATTTTCACCCATATGGTCAAAATGCGTATTAAAGTGAAAGAATTCCTTTCCTGTTTTTCGATCTTTGAATTTTGCCCACGTTACGATGCGTGGAAGAGCCGCGTCCCAGCCTTTGCTGCCTGCCTTGTCCGGTGTTTCTGACAGCCAAAAGGTTTCCGTCTTGATCAGCTCAAACCGCTGCCGGTTATAAAATATCGCAGAATATTCGCCGGTATTTGTACCGTCTGTACGGCCGACACCGCACCAATCCATTTCCGGCAACAATGTTTCAAGATCTTTTAACTGATGTTCAAGAGCCTCCTGAACTCCAACGATATCCGCTTCGTATTTTTTGATAACGTCAGCGACCTTTTGCTTGCGATTAGGCCACGCATTAACACCGTCACGTGGTTCATCATATCTAATGTTAAACGTCATTACCCTGAAGGGCTGGGCACTGATCTCTGCTGTCGCAAGGAACACGGTCGTCGAAAGAACAAAGGCCACTGCTATCGAACGAAAAATGTTTTCGGATGATCTCATATGGCATCAGTCTCTGCCTTTTCATATCAGTTTGGCAACTAGGCAGAAGGATGAGTTCGAGAACGTGATACCTATTTAGTTAAAAGTTAAACTCTTACCGAAAAGAGGTCGTCTGAAAAACCAGAGTAAAACTGTGTTTCTGTGATCGTCTGTTTATCTACGGCATTTACTGTCTTAGCAGAAAATTGACCATAAAATATAGGACATAACACAAAAGAACTATTCTTCAGACTCCCTCTTTTGTTAAATTCGGCCCAGCTTTAGAAGCTCAGCCTGGCCTGAAATTCACCAACTCTGCCTGACAACCCGTTGGTCGGCAAAGCAAATTGGGCACGGTCAACGTGGGTCGGATTGCTGTTCGCTCCGAACGGTGCGAAATTCAGCTGATTGAACACGTTGAAGAAGTTGAATTTCAGATCGAGACCGGCTCCTTCACCCCAGAAGCCCGTGTTCGGCAAACCGAAACGCTTTCCGATGGAAATATCCGTCGAGAAATACTTCGGGCCAAAGAACGTGTTTCGTCCGACGCCCGGCGGCTGGGTAAATGGATCGGTCGTGGTGATCGGCGTAAAGAAAGCCGTATTACACCCGTCAGGTGCGGTCCCGAGATTATTGCATGGAACACCCGGAAGAAAGGTGCCGGGGAACAGGCCACCATTCAGGAAGTTCTCATTCGTATTAGCACGAGGTGCGGTACCATTATAATAAGTTGGCCGCGGATCGCAGAAGTTCGAGGTTCCTGTTGTTGCCCCTTGCAAACAGCCAGCTGTACGAGCCGTCCACGGATACCCGGTGTTATAGGTTACGATCGTGCCCAGCTGCCAACCGCCGAATATCTTGCCCTGCCAGGTTCTTTGATTCGAGAAGAATGGAATATCCCAAACCGCAGCAAAGTTCATATTGTGGCGAGTGTCAAAGTCTGACCTTCCATATTCCTCATCCTGATCAACAGGAAATGTCTGGTTAGTACACGCACACGGCGCTTCCCATGACACGGTATCGAGGCTTTTACCAAATGTGTAGTTTGCGATAAAGGAAAGGCCTTTGAAAAACCTCGTTCTGACCGAAGAGATCATCGCATTATAATTTGTCACCACATCCGGCACTGCGTAGTAAACTGCCCCGAAAGCAGATGCACCGGAATTTGAGCCGCCGGTTATATGTTTGGGTTCTATGCGGACGAAATTTTTGCCCCTGGTTCCCGAATAACCGACCGTTGCCACTGTTCTCCATGGAAGTTCATACTGTGCCTCCAAGGAATAACGCCAGACGGAAGCGTTGGGGACTTCCCAAGGCGACCCATAGATCTCGGGCCTGCCAACGGCAGGAAGTTGTCCGTGTACAGGGAATCCCGTTATTGAACCATCGCCACTGAGGCTGTAGTTCATCGCAAGAAAATTCGGATCAGAACTATTTCCCGGACAGCATATGTTGTAAAGCTGTGTTGGACCGCCAGGGTTTCTGCGAGCATTGTTAAGCAGTGCGTTAGGTAATCGGTCATATGCAAGACCGGTGCCGCCTCTGATAACCAGCTTGTTCCCAAATCTTTCCGGCGACCAAGCAAACCCGATCTGGGGGCCAAAGTTGTTCCAATCCTGTTTCGTCAGCGTGTCATTTACAACGAGTGTCGCTCCTGCCGTTCCGCCGTTGGCATCCAAGACCAGATTGCTTATTACGTTTCGATCCGCAACTATTGGGCCGAGGTATTCCCAACGCAATCCAAGGTTAAGTGTAAAATTAGGCAGCATCTTCCAGTCATCCTGAACGAAAAATGCTAAGCCAGTAGAATGAAATATCGTGTCATCTGGTGTCGGCTTGCCGGATGGATTTGCTCCGACAGACTCGAATACAGGTGTACCGTTAGCAAAGTTCCACGGTCTGGCAAATGAGAATAGCGGCCTTGCCCGGCTCATATTTCCGCCCTCGTTAGAGTCTTTGTTATAGCTCATTCCAAACTTGAACACATGATTTCCCGAAATGTTAGTGAAAGACGTCTTAAAGTCATACTGCCTGTCTTTGAACATTCCAGGTTGGGCAATGCCCCAGCGCAACCTGCCTCCCCATATCTGTTCAACTTCGATACGGGGAATGCCAAAGTCAGCGTGAGGATTGGATGCCATTTCATCATAACCCCATCCGCTATAGCTAAGCCGCGATTCCATAAGAAATGTCGGAGTAAAAGTGTGGTTGTAGATCACAGCCGTTGCAAAATTTGTTCTGTCTGAGAAGAAATCTGCCTGAGGACGGCTCTGGGCTGCGCTGTCCATTCCGCCAGCATTGAACGGCGTCACCGTGGCTGTTATCGCAAGCCTTGCCGCATCGGTCAATTGAAAATCCACACGGCCAAAAAATTGATCACCTTTTGTTGTACGTTCGTTATCAAACCTTCCGCACTGAACGTCGGGAATACCATCGAGTCCGTTACCGGCTGTATTGTTGGCAGCGTAATTCCCGTATGTTCCGGTCAGCGACCCGAAATCGATCCCATTTCCCACGAGATTTGCCGTAAAGTTATTCAAGAGTACTGAATCATCAGGACCGCATGCCCAGCGATTAGCCGCGGTAAGGCGTGGTGTGATCACTTCCAAAATACGCGGATCTCCTCCCGGAGCTCCAACTATCGCCGCCGTAACTGTTCCTGCCCGCTGCGAAGCAATAGCGTTACGAAATTCTGATGTTTCTACCCATGAGTAGTAAGGATCGTTTGTTTTATCCCTTGTCCCCTCGTATGCAAAAAAGAACCAGCTCTTGTCGCGACCGCTTCTTATAAAAGGGCCGCCTTCGCCAAAATTCAGGAATGGAAGCTGTCCGCCAAAACTTCCTCCGAAAGAACGAAACTTTCGCAGAACCTTTCTCGGCCCTTCAACACCAACTCCGGCGATAGATGTAGGCATTTTGTTAAATGCGTTCAGCGAGGGATCGTTGTATTTATAGAACAGGCTGCCATGCCAATCATTGGTACCGCTCTGAGTGATCGTCTTGATCTGGGCTCCGCTGTTTCTTCCGTCTTCGGCGGAATAACTTGTCGTAAGCACCTGAACTTCCTTAACTATCTCCTGCGAAGGTGTGATGATGGCAGAACCGCCCCAATTCTGGCTGTTTACACTAACTCCGTCGATCTGATAATTGTTCGAGCTACCGCGTTGACCGTTGGCCGATATAGGCTGCATACTCTCCGTTTGAAAGATACCGGTATTGGAACCGGCCCTTCCTGATGTATTCGGCAACCCGACCGATCCTCCGGCACCGTCGCGAGCACCCAACCCTACAATACCCGGCGTCAGGCGAATAAGCTCATACGGGTCACGTCCGATCTGCGGTAGCTGCAGGATCTCTTTGGTCGTTATTGTCTTACGAATATTGGCATCTTCGGTCTGAAGAGCAACCGTATCAGCCTCAACTGTCACCGTCTCGTCGATCGAACCTGTCTGGAGCGTGATGTTCTGTCCTTTTATCGCCTCGGCTTCGACATTTACATCATCAACCACCGTCTTGCTAAATCCGTCCTTATCAACAGCGACAGAATAAATGCTTGGCGGAAGAGCGGAAAATCTATAAAAACCGTCGTTGTTGGTCACGGTCTTTTGTGTCTGATTAGTACTCTTATTTGTAAGTGTTACCGTAGCACCCGGAACGGTCGCACCGTTTGAATCCGTAACAACCCCTTGAACACCCGCCCTGAATTGGGCAGTGGCGACCACGGCAAGAGCGAGAACCATGGTTATAACGCCGATGCCATTGAAAAGACCAAAAACCATTCGCCGCATAGATTCCTCCAAAATTTATAAAGTCTGACGTGACGGAACAAAATGCTGTTTATCCAGTTATGATCCGAGTCACCCAAGCTACAGGAGAGCTCAGAGAAAGCATCTTCAGATCGACGGAAACGAAACCTAAATCGTTTTACTAAATCGTTTTAGTTTTGCATTTATATCACCTATGTTTTTTGATTGTCAAGAAAAAAAGTGTGCTCAGCAGAAGTTTTTGTCCACCTGCAATTTGTACTTTCATCAACAAATATCGGGATTCCCTATTACTAATATCGACCATGGAAGGCAATTGGTTATACCAATTTATTTTCGATCCATAGGGTCGCCGCTTGATAAAGCGTCTTTTTCTGTGCCAATATCTCAAAAAATGCCCCGGCAACCAAAAAAACCAAAAATAAAACCGACGACCGGGAAACCTTCTCCATCCAAGAATGGTGACCCGATCAGCCTCCGGGAGCTCGCCGAATACGTTGGGCTTTCACCCACTACTCTTTCACTTGTTCTGAATGATTCGCCAAAAGCGGTTTCGATAAAAAAGGAAACCAAAGAACGCATTTTCAGAGCCGCCCGGGAAATGAATTACCGGCCAAATTATCTTGCACGCTCATTAAGGGTACAGAAAACGAACACTATCGGGGTAATGGTCCCGGAACTTAGCGACGGTTATTCTGCAATGGTGCTGAACGGTGTCGAATCTGCCCTTTCAACTGCAGAATATTTTTATTTGACTGCCAGCCACCTGCATCGTGAAGATCTGCTTGAAAAACTCCCGCGCGTCCTAATGGAACGACAGGTCGAAGGAATTATCGCGGTTGATACGCCTATTCGTTTCGATCCTGCTTTGCCTGTGGTTAATGTCTCAGGCCATCAAGAGATCGATGGTGTGACAAATGTCGTTCTGAATCATCGTCATGCAGCCGAACTCGGCATAGGACACCTCTACAATCTTGGGCATCGCCGTATAGCCGCGATCAAGGGCCAGGAATTCAGTTCCGACACGATCATCCGGTGGGAAACGATAAATGAGGCTGCGCAAAAGCGTGGGATTCCATTTGACTCAAAACTCACCATTCAGCTTCAAGGCGATTCTCCGTCATCGGAGGTCGGCTATTCCGCCACAAAAGCACTTTTGGCAACCGGAGAAAGGTTTACTGCTCTTTTTGCTTTCAATGATATATCAGCAATAGGAGCCATTAGGGCGTTGGATGAAATGGGTCTTCGTGTTCCGGCAGATGTCTCTGTCCTCGGTTTTGATGATATTTATTCGGCGGCTTTCCACAATCCAGCTCTAACCACGATCAAACAACCGCTTTTTGAGATGGGCAGTCTCGCCGCAACCACACTGCTTGATAAGCTGGCAAACGGAAAACGCCCCGACGGGCCGACAACGCTAAGCGTCGAACCAACAATAATCGTTCGTCAATCGACTGCGAGAGTCGCGGAATTATGATTCGAATATTTTTAACATTCTTTTTGATATTCACGTTCTTCTTGGCTGTTGATGCTCAGTCAGAACCGTACACCCGCGAGAAAATATGGGAGAAGGATATCGCCGCTTTTCTCGACGTAGATCTGCGACAAACACCTCCTTCCAATGCCGTTCTTTTTACGGGAAGTTCCAGCATACGCATGTGGACTTCTCTGCGATCAGATTTTCCGAAATTGAATGTGATAAATCGAGGCTTTGGTGGCTCTCAGCTCAACGATCTTGTATTCTTCGCGCCAAAGATAGTCATTCCATACAAACCCAAAAAGATCGTTATCTATTCTGGTGAGAACGACATTGAGGCAGGTCGTTCGCCCGAAGATGTTCTTGCTGATTTTCAGGCTTTCCTTGCCATCAGGGATAAACACCTGGCCGGAACACCGGTCATTTATATTTCAATGAAGCCGAGCATTTTGCGATGGGCAATATGGCCAAATATGGAGAAGACAAACTCACTTATCAAGACGGAGGCGGCAAAACATAAAAAGGTCACGTTTGTGGATATTTCCACGGCAATGCTTGGAACTGACGGAAAGCCTCCCGCGGATCTGTTCATCTCTGACGGCCTTCATCTGAGCAGGAAAGGCTACGACCTCTGGCGAGAGATCCTTGCTCCTCATTTACGCTAAAGAATGAATACTCGCCTGATGCTTCTTTTACGGGTCGGCTTTCTCGTAACCGGTATCCTTACGGTTTTGTTAGGACAGATCCTGCCCGTGTTGTCACGGCAACTTTCGCTTACCGATCAGGAAGCAGGCTCTCTCTTTATCTGTCAATTCGGCGGTTCCCTGCTCGGAGCATTTTGTTACAGTTCATTGTCAAACTGCTACGGCTATCCGAAAATTTTGGCAGCCAGCTGTGTTCTGATGATCTGCGGCACTCTCATGCTGAATCTTGGTTCCTGGTTCAGCTGTGTTGCAGCGATATCGATCTACGGTTTCGGCATTGGACTGAATATTCCCACGACAAATATGTTCGTGGTCGAACTGGATCATTCCAGGTCAGCGTCAAATCTGAGCATCGTGAATTTTTTTTGGGGGTTCGGTGCGATACTCTCAAAACCGTTCGTCGATATCACACAGACGTCTGAGAGCATATTCATTACAACGGCCGCACTGGCAACGGCCCTGACGCTGGTAATGATAGTTTTCCTCGTTTACGACAAACGTGTTGAAAAAGTAAGTGTCGAAATCCAGGAAACCTCTTCACCGGTATCGATATGGACAATGCCCTTCGCATGGCTGCTGGCGGTTTTCAATTTTATTCACATCGGGGTCGAAAGTAGTGTTGGCGGCTGGATAACCACTTATCAAGACCGGGTCGTAGATAGTGGAGGGACATTCATGCTCTCTGCGGCCTCGTTGTTTTTTCTTACGCTGGTGATCGGCAGGATGTTAGGTCCTGTGATCTTTCGTCTCGCCAGTGAGAGCAGCGTGATCTTCTTTTCTCTTGCCGTAATGATCGTCGGAACCGGCGTTATACTATACGCCGAGACCCTTTCGGCTCTTCTGCTCGGAGCGGCGATCCTTGGCTTTGGCTGTTCGGTAGTATTCCCTACCAACATGTCACGATTTACAGGTACATTTGGCCCGGGATCAACGCAAAAGGCAATGCCGTTGTTCGTCCTCAGCAGTCTTGGCGGAGCCTTTATTACATGGCTTGTGGGTTATGTTTCAACACATTCCGGCGATCTGCGTTCAGGATTTTATGTGATACTGGGCTGTAGCCTTTCGCTTATGGCTCTCAACATAATTATCTCAAGGATGCAAAAAGGCAATTGGTCTATAGTAACTGCAACAAACCAAAGACCAAGCCAATAACAGACACGGGTTCGCCGCGCCTGCTATAGGTTATCTTACCAACGCCACCTCTCTTACATTAGAAGGAACGGAGAATTCAACTCGCTTCTTGTCGGCTGTATAGCTAAATTCTGTCACCTTCCCGTCAACAAGAATGTTTTTCGGCCTCTCAGCAACTCCATGAACGGCTATCGATCCGATACTCTGGCCGCTGTATCTACCTTTGCGTTCGATCAGAAGTTTTCCGGCAATATGTGTGACCACAACCTCGCTCCATTCACCTGACTTGTAGCCATATCCTTCACCGGCATCCTGATACAGCTTAGAAACCCGCGTTTGATCGGGTTTGATACCTGCCGCTATATTCAAAGTGATCTTTGATGACGGCATTTCACCTGTATGCTGAACGACATCCTGTGTTGGCACGACCGCTCCGACGCGAATGAAAAGCGGCAGCATATCAAGCGGGGTCTGCAGATAATGTATCTTTCCGCTTTCATATTTTTCCCCGGTCCACCAATCTATCCACTCTGCTCCGGCAGGCAGATAGATTCCACGTGTTCTCATTCCCTCCTTCACGACCGGGGCAACCATCAGATCGCTGCCGACCATAAACTGGTCGTTATTCAGATAAAGAGCTTTCTCGTTTGGAAACTCGTACCACATTGGCCGCATAAGAGGCGAGCCGTCTTCTTCATGTTTCTTGAAAAGCGTGTACAGGTACGGCAGCATTTTGTAACGCAGTTCGACCGTACGCCGGTTTATCTCAGTAAACTCATTACCGTATTCCCATGGCTCCTTATTACCGACCCATCCGACCGAATGTGAGCGTAAGAACGGTGTCAATACTGCCGCCTGCAGCCAGCGTGCATAAAGCTCGCCGCTGGGCATGTCGTTAAAGCCGCCGACATCAGCTCCGACAAAAGGAACACCTGAAACACTCATGTTAGCAAGCATTGGTATCGTCATCGCGAGGTGATCCCAGCTTGCATAATTGTCACCTGTCCATACGGCCGAATATCGCTGAACCCCTGCAAAACCTGCACGGGTCAAAACAAATGGGCGCGTATGCGGCGAGAGCTTTTTCAATCCTTCAAATGTCGACCGCGTCATCAACATCCCGTAAACATTATGATACCGGCGATGGTCGCCCTTTAACCCGTCTCCGACATGCGGTGTGTCATACGGAAAGGTCTTTGCGGGATGATGGAAGATCTCCGGCTTTTCGGTTTCTGCGGTCATGAAGACTCCGGGTTCATTCATATCATTCCAAAACCCGGCCACGCCTTCTTCGAGGTGCATTTTATACTGTTCGCCAAACCAGTCTCGAGCTTTCGGATCGGTATAATCAGGAAATGCCGATGCCTTGGGCCAGACATCACGCTGGAGTTCCGAACCGTCCGGATTCTTCACAAACATTCCCAATCGGCGTCCCTCAGCGTAGGTATGGTAATTGGGGTCAACTTTTATGCCCGGGTCAATGATAAGCACCGTTCGAAAGCCGTCCTTACGAAGCTCTGAGATCATTCTCTTTGGATCAGGAAAACGCTCCTTGTCCCAAGTGAAGACACGATAGTCATCCATATAATCGATATCAAGATAGATGACATCAGCCGGAATCTTGTTATTTCTGTAGCCCGCGGCGATCTCTTTCACCCTTTTTTCAGGAAAATACGACCATCTGGACTGCTGATTTCCCAAAGCCCAGATCGGCGGAAGCGGTGTGCGTCCCGTAAGGGCGGTGTAATCCTTAAGCACTTTTTGCGGCGAACGCCCCTGACCGCCGACGAAAACAAAGTAGTCAAGTTCGCCGCCCTCCGCACCAAACGTGTAACGGCTGGTTGAGGTTTTGCCCATGTCAAAGACCGTGCGATATGTGTTGTTCAGAAAAAGTCCGTATGTCTTACCGTCATAAAGAGCGTAAAAAAATGGTATCGATTGATATATGGGATCGGTTCCGACTGGATAGGAGAATGTGTCGGTGTTCCAATTTACAATGTGTTTTCCGTTCCGCGACATCTCCAAGAATGCCTTTTCTCCAAATCCGTAATAAGTTTCAAGTTCGCTTTGCCGCAGCTTTGTCGTCTGCACCTCACCGGATTCAGCATCGAACAGAACAGGCCGTCGCGGATCGTCTTTGAGAACTGCTCTGTTGTCGGCATCGTATATTTCTATTTGGAAAGGACGTCTTTTGATGACGACTCTCACTCCGTCCGAAGAAACAAGTTCGATCTCATTCGGACGTTCATTGATTCGGCCATTTATCCTGGTTGACCTATGATCAGGAGCGAAGGCATAACTGTGGTCAGGTTCAAATTTACCTGATGGAGCTATGCGGACGCGTATGACATCAGCGGACATGAAAGAAACTGAAACCACCGGGCCGCCACTCGTAGTAAAAACAATATGTGCTGTCCCTTTTTCAACTATTGCGTTTACATCTCCAACAGGCCTTAGCTGCGCCAGACAATTCAAAGACACCAATGTTGCGATCATGAACAGAATGATCGTTTGACCGAGTCTTTTGAAATGCGGCAAGCGTTCACAAACGAAAGCCCCTTTTATACTATTGCCCTGCATTATGATGGATGTGATCTGGTACATATCAACCCTCTAAGTAACTTTAGAAATGATAACTGACCGCCTCGTTCAAAAAAGATGCGAGCGATTATAAACGAACTTCTATGTAGAAGGGAAATTTTTGCAGATAGTCAGCGGGTGAACACCAAGGTCGATTTTTGCGAAAAGAAAGGGCCGTCCTCACGAACGGCCCTTGATAATGTGATCAGATCTGATCGGATCAGTTGCCTTTTTCAATTCCTACAAATTCAAGAAGCGCAGTGTTGCCTCCAAATAATGTGAGCCTGTCGCCATTTATTTCGTACCTATCCACTTTTTGCAGTGCATCCATGAACGATCTTTCAACTTTCATCCGACCATCCTCTATGCAGGCACGCATAGTTGAAACCGGGTTACTAAAAGTTATCTTTCCACCAGCAATAGTAAAACTGCTGCCAAACACATTGCATCCTGTGTTGCCGCCTGCACGTTTTTCATCAGCATCAAAAGTGATGAACGCCGACCCGTCAGTTGACGCAACTGGATCGCCGCCTGCTGTTTCCAACACCCATTTTCGCTCCGATATGGATGCGGAAGATCCGCTTTCACCCGCTTCCTCCGGCTTCGGTGATCCTGCAAATTTAAGTACCGCAGTACGGCCTGCTATCAGCGTAAGAACATTGTCACTTATTCTATATCGCGTAACGCTTTTTACGGCGTCCAGAAAAGCGGTTTCGGCCTCCATTGCTCCGTCACAAAACATCCGTGTTGATCCAAGGCCGGAAAAACGCATTGTTCCGCGCGAGACGCGAACCCCGCCGAAGAAACGGTTGCATCCAGCATTACCGCTTACATTTTTACGATCAGTAGAGAATTCTACCGAAGCTCTTGAATTCGCCACAGCCTCGCCATTCATTTCCACCAGTGACCAGTGATTAGCTGAAAGTGCGTCAGTCTGGGCTGATGCTGACGAGACAAGACTGAAAGTCAGAACAAGACCAAATACAAGTGTAAATAGTTGTTTCATAATAATATCCTTGTGTTCTTTCGTCCCAAATTGGACGTTCGTTCCATCCTCGAATGGAACTGGCCGGGAAAACACTCTCCCCATGATCTGAACGTTGATAATGGAGAGTCTTGCGATCTTTATACACTCTGATCGACAGTTTTATGACAGAGATCTCAGCATCACGTGTATAATGACCAATAAGTTTTAGTAACTATTTATTATATTACAACCAGGGTCAAGGAAATTGCATCATTTTGTAGGAGTTTCAGCAAACTCATCTTCCCGGCTAGATAAATTTGAAACAAAAGTGAGGAGTCCGATGTCCAGAACCATTCTATCGCTTCTTCTGGTTTTCTGCGTTTCCCTTTCTGTTATGGCAGACACCATCCGGTTGAAGGATGGAAGCATAATAAAAGGCCGCATCACAGGGTTTAGCGGCGGCAAATTCACCATTACCGTTGGCGAAGGAACACGACAGCGAACTATAACCTATGATGCTTCTGAGGTTGACTCCATAGAATTTGACGGAGACGCTTTAAATTCGCCTTCCACAGCGCGTGTGGTCACATCGGACAACACCACAGGACAAGGATCCGTAAGAAACTCTCCGCGTGTCATCGTTTCGGACACAACAAGAGCAGATATCCCTAAGCCGACCGCAACGCCGGATCCGATAAACAGTGAGGTTGCCGTGCTTGATGATGAAACCGTTATTGACGAAGATGTAGTTAGCGGATCGGAAGCAGCAAGTGATCCTGCACCCATCGTTCGAACCTCTTCAGCTCAACCCATCACGATAAGTATAAAGGTGATGGCTGATAACACATCAAATGGTTGGACCAATACCGGATGGGTCGTCCGCAAAGGTCAGCGTATCCGTATAACCGGCACCGGTGAAATATCTCTGGGTAAAGGTAAAACCTCCGGGGCCGCGGGCCTTTACGATCTCGAGGACAACGACAAGCTTCTGAAGGCAGTTCCAACTGGAGCACTTATTGCAGTTGTCGGCGATGACAATAATGACTTTATCTATATCGGTTCGAGCCGTGAGTTTGTCGCCGAAAGAGATGGTGCTCTCTTCCTCGGCATCAATGAAGGAAATCTGAACGATAACAGCGGCACATTGAACGCTCAGATCGAGATATTACCTGATACGGCCGATTAGTACTTTGGGAACCGATAGATAGCTCAACAAAGACACATATTTGCAAAAGTTTGACTGTAAAGGCCTTGAACGGTAACCTGTTCAAGGCCTTTCGGTTCATTTTTCAGCCCGCGTATTATGGACGAGCTTTCACAGATCATCGCGCAATACGGCATTTATGCCGTATTTGCTCTTTGTATGGTCGAAGGAGACATTACACTTCTTATCTCAGGAGCGATGGCCCAGGGAGGTTTTTTTGGCGACTACAGTTTTGCCAAGGTCGTATTCTTTGGCACACTAGGCGGGATGGTTGGCGACCATATAGGCTATGCCATTGGCCGCATTTTCCATGAGAAGGCAAAGCACTATCGTTTCTATCAAATGGCTCAGCCGCGCGTCGATAAGTTAATAGACAAATTCGGCGGCTTTGCGATCATTATCTCAAAATACATATACGGCATTCGTGCCGCAATGTGTATTTTTTACGGCATAGGAAAGATGCCTTTTGCCCGCTTCATTGTACTTGATTTTATCAGCTGCCTTGCTTGGGTGCTGGTATTGGCAGGTACGGGGTACTTCTTCAGCGGTGCTATAACAACGATAATAGGTGACTTTCAGCAGATTGGCATAGCTCTATTCTTTGTCATTCTGTTCGTCGTCATTGCACTTTATGTCATCGAGCGATATTGGCTCTCCGAAAAAGTGGAAGAAGCTAATCCTGAGACCATTCAAAAAATAGAAGAAAAGTTCCATGTGGTGGAAGAGGTTGCCCACGACACTTTTCAAGATCTTTCTGAACGGCTCCACCTGTCTCGGGACACCGAAAACGACTCCTCAAAAAAACGCTCATCGGATAAGCCTCCGACATCCAGATCCGCTAAAAAGTAGATAGGCAGTTGCGGATTTTGAGGCTCTTTGCTGTAAGATAACTTTTCACCTGAATTTATTATTAAATCTATCTGAGGTTTTTGTTTTGTGATCATAGAAGCATCCGCGCCGACACGCGTTGACCTTGCCGGCGGAACAATAGACATACCGCCGCTCTTTCTCTTTCATGAAGGTTCCGCGACAGTGAATTTTGCTGTTGATCTGCTTGCTAAATGCAGGATAGAGACACGTGATGACAGCAAGATCATCCTTGAGTCCATTGACCGCGGCGTAAGGTATGAATCCTCACTTGATCGTATCGGTGAATTAAAGAACGAACCTCGACTGGAACTGTTAGCAAAGCTCGTGTATTTCTTCAAACCCGAAACCGGATTTGAGATGATCACCGAATCGATGGCTCCCGCCGGGGCTGGGCTTGCCGGTTCATCCACGCTTAACATCGCCTGTATTGGTGCTCTAAATAAATTGGTCGGAGATCGCTATGCTCCAGAAAGATTCATTCCGATCGCTGCTAATGTAGAATGCCAGGTGATAAAGGTGCCGACGGGTTTTCAGGACTATTACTCAGCTCAGTACGGCGGAGCGGCCTGTATTCATTTCAGGCCGGACGGAATACAGCGTGAACCGCTGGACATTGACATCGACACCTTACAGGAACGCGTGGTGGTCTGTTATACGGGCGAGCCGCGAAATTCCGGTACCAATAACTGGGAAATAACGAAACGGCATATTGACGGTGATCCTGAACTTTTTGATATTTTTGAGGGAATTCGCGATGGTTCGCTCCATTTGCGTGATGCGTTGCTGGCTGGCGATTGGGATGAGGTCGGAGAGATATTGAGAAAGTCTCATCCGCTAAGAAAACGTCTCTCACCACATATTACAACACCGCACATGGACGTCCTGATCGATACCGCTGAAAGCAGCGGGGCTGTTGCGGCGAAGGTATGCGGAGCGGGCGGCGGTGGCTGTATAGCCTTTTTCTGCGAATCCGGCCAAAAGTCGAATGTTGAGGCGGCGATCCGGGAACTTGACGGAATAGAGGTTCTCGATTGGAAGCTTCATCATGAAGGCCTGGTCGTCAATGTTTCATAACACTACACTTAAAAGATATTGCCTTATAAAGCATAACGGCGCTAAGATGTAAGTCACCCTATTACCGAGTATCCACAATTTTGCTAGAAATATCTGGAGGGCTTAAGATGAGATCACTTTTTCTTCCGACCATTGCGTGCATTCTGCTGTTTGCTATAGCCGGTCTTGCTCAAACACAAAGAACAGAAGGGCGTGTATTTTGGCGTGGCATGGTAGATGACAGGGTTCATCTTGTCATCAAGGGAACATCTCTTGAATCCAGAACCATCTCGGGCAACGAGAACCCTGTCGGAGCTTTCAGCTTCACAACGCCTTTGCCCGGTTCGCCGGTTGCCGTGCAGGCTCTTCGAAAAGAAGGACGCGGAAAGGTTACTGTTATACAGCAACCCGCTGAGGATAACGGCTTTACGACCATCGTTGAGATCTACGATGATCGTGGTGGGGCAAGAGAGTATCAACTGGAAATATCCTGGCGTTAGGCCGCAGCTCTAGGCAGCTTCTATTGTCCTTGTCAGCGACCTGAATATCCCGCGTCCGTCGTTGGAACCGAGAAGCTCCTCACAAGCACGCTCAGGATGCGGCATCATTCCCAACACATTTCGTTCCGCATTACATATGCCGGCAATATTTGATCTGGCTCCGTTCGGGTTCGCAGCATCTGTCGGAGCACCGTCTGGATCACAGTAACGAAAGATCACCTGGCTGTTCTTTTCTAACTGATCCAAGGTTTGGTCATCACAGACATAATTCCCTTCTGCGTGTGCAACCGGGATGGACAGAACCGTTCCGGACTCGATCTGATTTGTAAAAGGCGTGTCGTCGGTCTCGACCCTGACGTTCACATGGCGGCAAACAAAATCTAGGCCGCGGTTTCGGATCAATGCACCGGGAAGAAGTCCTGCTTCGCACAATATCTGAAAGCCGTTGCAAATTCCCAGAACAAAACCACCTTTGGCAGCAAACTCTTTCACAGCCCCCATGACCGGCGAGAATCTGGCCAATGCACCTGCACGAAGGTAATCTCCGTAAGAGAAGCCTCCTGGAATGACCAGAGCATCATAGCCGCTAAGATCAGTGTCTTTGTGCCAAATAAAATCGACCGGTTGCCCGACGTGCTTTGATATCACGTGATAGGCATCGTGGTCACAATTTGAACCTGGAAAAACTGGTACCCCAAATTTCATAAGACATTCTACGGGAGAAATAATTGATCGGCCAAAATGCCGGATAACTTATGCACTTCTACTGATATCAACAGTAAAATCCTCAATAACAGGATTGGCGAGGATATCAGTGGCCAGCTTTTCAGCCTCGATACGAGCCTCTTCCTCAGTCAACCCCTCGTCCAATGCGATCTCGAAGTATTTTCCCTGACGGATACCTTTGATACCTTCAAAACCTATCAGTTCTGCGGAATGATGTATTGCCTTTCCCTGCGGATCCAACACACCCGATTTTAGAGTTACATAAACCTTTGCTTTCATTACGGCCTCCGAAATAAATTGTAGATTGTTACGCAAAATCTTGAATTTATCAACGTCCTATGATAACTTTCACAATGTCATAATTCTGTAAAAACATTTTATTCATCAAGTTTCAACCTCAGATTAAGGAGAACCAACAAAAAGAATATGCAAAACTCGCCTGGCGGAAAGACCGCCCTCGGATTAGACGCCAACGTCGGAGCTCTTCTATGCTACTTGCCGGTCTGCGCAATAAACCTTATATACAGCATTATTGTCCTTGTAACAGAAAAGGATAATAAGTTCGTCCGTTTTTGCGCTTTCCAGTCGCTGTTACTCATGGTGGCTTTGATCGTCCTCTGGGTGGGAGTGATCATTATCAGTGTGGTACTGGCATTTGTATCATCAACATTAAGCATGTTGTTCAGTCTGGTCGTATGGTTGTTTGTATTAGCCTTCATCGGACTGGCCATTTTCCTTTGCATCAAGGCTTACGGAATGCAAAAGGTCAAGCTTCCGATAATCGGTGACCTTGCTGAAAAGTGGGCATAAACCTGATTTAAACTATCCTGAAAGTAAAAGGCCGTCCGAATCTATTTCGGATGGCCTTTTGTTTATACAGTCGAAACCTTTCTTTTAGATCTTAGCCTTTTTCAAATACTCGTTCAAAAACCTTATCTACATTCCTAAGATAGTGTTTCAGGTCAAAGACCTTTTCTATTTCTTCCCGCGAAAGGCTGCCGGAAATATCTGCGTCCTGCAATACAAGCTCCTTGTACTCGCCGCCTTCGTCCCAGACCTTCATAGCGTTTCGCTGGGTATAGACATATGCGTCCTCTCGGGTAACGCCTTTTTGCGTCAGAGCAAGCATCAACTGTCCGCTGAAAACCAATCCGCGTGTAATGTTAAGGTTTTTCAACATATTCTCGGGATACACGACCAGAGAGTCTAAAAGGGATGTTGCTTTTGCGAGAATATAATCTGTTGTTGCTGACGAATCAGGCAAGACTATCCGTTCCGCAGAACTGTGCGAAATGTCGCGTTCGTGCCAAAGAGCCACATTTTCCAGCCCGACGATAGTATTTGCCCGAACAGTCCTCGCCATACCGCAGATTCGCTCAGAAAGTATCGGATTACGTTTATGCGGCATTGCCGACGAACCTTTTTGGCCTTTTTTGAAAGCCTCTTGAGCCTCTCTCAACTCGGTTCTTTGCCAATGACGCACCTGAAGAGCGATCTTCTCAAGCGTTGAGGCTATTATGCCAAGTGTACAGAGGTATTCGGCATACCTGTCGCGCTGAATGACCTGTGTTGAAACATCTGCAGCAGCAATGCCGAGTTTCGAGCAAACGCGGGATTCAACATCCGGTGATAAATGGGCAAACGCCCCGACCGCGCCGCTTATTTTGCCTACCGCTACCCGCTCACGTGCGGTCACAAGACGCTCACGGTTCCGCCGCATCTCCGAATACCACAATGCCCAAACAAGGCCGAAAGACGTTGGTTCGGCGTGTATGCCGTGCGTACGCCCTATCTGCGGCGTGTCCTTGAACTCATAAGCCCGTCTTTTCAACACCGGCAGCATCGCATCGATCTTTTCCAAAAGAACATCGCAGCTTTCTTTTAGAAGCAAAGCGTTTGCGGTATCGACCACATCGCTGGACGTCAGTCCGTAATGCACAAAACGCGATGCAGGTCCGATGTTCTCCGCTAAATTGGTCGTAAAGGCGATCACGTCATGATCGGTTGTTTTTTCTATCTCATTTACACGCTCGACCCTAAACGCCGCTTTTTCTTTTATCTCGGCCAACGCCTCAGCCGGTATGGTCCCGTCCTCAGCATGGACTTCGCAAACGGCAAGCTCGACATCGAGCCATTTTTTGAACTTGTTCTCAAGCGACCAGATAGCCGCCATTTCAGGTAAGGTGTATCTCTCGATCATAATTTCAAACTTCGCTTGCCTGCTCCGGTTCTATTTCCGGCGGAACCATCTCGTCCGTTCTGTCATTCAATATATCCTCGATATACACCATCTGTACGATCACGACCAGAACGGCCAACAATGGCGTTGCAAGCAGCAGCCCAAGTCCGCCTATCGTTACGGCGAGGGCCAGTTGCGAAACTACGGTCAAAGCCGGAGGCAGTTCTACCGTATGCCTCTCTATGAAAGGCGTGACCAAATTCCCTTCGATTATCTGGACGCCGATGTATAGCCCAAGTGTATAAAGAGCACTCGCAGGACTCTCAATAAATGCAAACAATACGGCCGGAACCGCCGCGATGATAGGACCAAAGTTAGGAATGAACGACAACAGCCCGGCGATCAACCCAAGGGTAAGTGCCATCGGCACGCCTATTATCGAAAGGCCTATCCACGTCAGCAGTCCGATGAAGATCATCGAGGCGACCTTGCCTATAAGCCACCAGCGAAGGGTTTCTCCGATAGCTCCGAAAACCTCAGCGGCTCGCTCGCGATTTGATTTTGGAAAAAGTTTGGAAAGCCCGTCAGAATAAAGCCTCGGCTCACAGGCAAAGTAAATACCTAAAAGCAAAACGATAAAAAAGTTTCCAACAAATCCGATCGTCGTGGAAAAGAAACCGCCTACACCGCTCAACAGCGAACCCGGCTCGATCTTTGCCATGATCGCTTCTGAGCTAGGCATTTGCTCAATAATGGCCTGACCCCAACTAAATTTGCTTATGAAATCCGCTGCCTGTTGAGCCGATTTTGGTATTTCAGTTCGCAGATGTTTTGCCTGCTCTGCAACACTGGGGGCAAGAAGCGATACCGCAATTCCGAGTACGACCACGAGCAAGGCAGAAACCAGCAGAACCGACCAAACGTCATTGAGCTTTAAGTATCTTCCTATCGGCATTGCCAAGCCACGCAAAAAAATGCCGATAAGTGCCGCAGAAAACACCAGCAGGATGACATCTATCGTGTAGTAAACCGTTACTGCCAATAGCCCAAAAAGGCCGACAAGCCCGATAACGGTCAGAACTTTCTTGGAGAATGATAGCTCGTTTTCTGTCATAAGAGACAAATCATATCAGGCCTTTCTCAACCAGCAGTTCGGCATTCAATATAGCAGCACCGGCGGCTCCGCGAACCGTATTATGGCTCATGCCTACAAAACGGTAATCGAATATATTGTCGGGGAAAAGACGTCCGACCGTTATTGTCATACCTTTGCCGCGGTCACGATCAAGCCGAGGTTGCGGCCGCGAAGGCTCTTCCAAAACCTCAATAAAATGTTCCGGTGATGAGTATAGGCCAAGTGAAGGAAATTCACGCATCGCCTCTATCACATCCTCGAGTGTCGAAGTCTTTGAAAGCTTGACCCTAACAGATGCTGTGTGTCCATCGATCACGTCAACGCGAAAACACTGTGCCGAAACCGTAAAATCTGCCTTTTCGACAGCGTGCCCATTGAAAGAACCAAGTATTTTCTGGGCCTCGGTCTCAACCTTTGGTTCTTCTCCTGCTATGTAGGGCAAAACGTTGTCTGCTATGTCCATTGAGGAAACTCCCGGGTAACCCGCACCGGAGATCGCCTGCATCGTTGTCACCATAACGGCCTCAACGCCAAATTTACGGTGCAATGCCGCAAGCGGCGGAGCAAAGCTGCATATCGCACAATTAGGATTTGTGACGATAAATCCAGTGCCGAACCCTCTTTTTTCCTGTTGGATCGGGATAAGTCCAAGATGATCGGCATTTATCTCCGGTATCAACAAAGGAATGTCCTCATCCATGCGATAACATGAAGAATTCGTCACGACCGGATAGCCTGCACGAGCAAATGCCGCCTCAGCTTCGCGTGCAACATTTGACGGCAAACCGGAAAAAACGATGTCACAGTCGAGCGGCGGTTCTATGGGCTGAACTTCAAGGATACCTACACTCTCAGGAATATCTCCTGATAGTTTCCACGCACAGGCTTCAGCATAGGTCTTGCCTGCTGATCTTTCCGATGCCGCAAGAGCGGTTATCTCAAATTGCGGATGCCCCTGCAGCAACTGCACGAACCGCTGACCAACCGTTCCGGTCGCGCCTAAAATTCCTACTCTATATGTTTTCATCAGCTAGATTAATTATGGACAATAGGTCATGTGAGACCCGATCGTTCTACCCTGCACAGATTGATCAAACAAGAGCCTCTTTCATTCTTTTTACACCTTCCGCCAGCCGCTCTTCAGTATTGCAGAAGGATATCCGCAAAAAGCCTTTTGCCTCTTGCCCAAAGGCGACGCCGGGAACCGTAACGACACGATTTTGCAGGCATTTCTCAGCGATCTCCAGATCATCACCTAGCGGGCGTACGTCAAGCATCGTGTAAAAAGCTCCCTCTGGAGCGGTCGCCCGCAACCCGAGCTCTTTTTCAAAAAGATCGACCAAAAACTCCCCGCGTTTTTTGTAGATCTCGCGGGATCGTTCCTTCCACGCTTCAGCCTCTTCCGTCCATGCGAGCAGGGACGCCTTTTGCGTGATGGTAGAAGCACAAACGGTCAGGAATCCGTGCAGAACATGGATCGCCTGCATCAGGTCCGCTTCTCCGCTTGCCGCCCAGCCAAGCCGCCACCCGGTCATGCTCAGCGATTTGGACAAGCCGCTTACAACGACCGTGCGGTCATAGAATTCTGATGCCGAACGCGGCCTTTCTCCAAAGTAAAGATCGCTGTATATCTCGTCTGAGATGAGATAGATTCCTGTACCTTCCAGAACTTCCGCGATCTGTTTCAGATCGCTTTCTGTGAATATCTTTCCCGTTGGGTTTGAGGGCGAGATCACAACCGCAGCTTTGGTCTTTGGGGTAATAGCTTTTTTGAACTCTTCTATATCAAATGCAAAGTCCTTTTCAGCAGGCAGCCGATACAACACCGGATTTCCCTGGGCGATCCTTACGCAAGAATCATAAGCCGGAAAGCTTGGATCAGGAACAAGGACGTCATCACCTGCATCCACAATAGAAAGCAAGGCTGCTGTCATCGCCTCTTGAGAGCCGCATGTGATAACAACACCCGTTCGAGGAAGTCCAAGATGCGGATACTGTTCGGCGATCTTGTCACGCAGAGCAGGCAAACCCGGATGCGACGTGTAACCGTTCTGTTCCTCAAGCGTCACGCGTGCCGCCTCTTGCCGCAAAAACTCAGGCGTGGGCAGATCCGGCTCACCAAGCCCGAAATTTATGCTGTCAGGCAATGCCCGTTCAAAAAATTGACGTATCAGCGTTGGCTGCAGCCCCTGAAGCCGTTTTGGCAGCACAAGTCCTGTGTTAGCTGCTTTCTCCATTCCCAAACTCACAATTATCTCCTATTACTGCCCTTCGTTGTCTTCAGATCCTTCTAGATCCTCTTCGACATCCTCGCGGAGGTCGCCGACCTCAAGGTTGAACTCGCCTTCGGCAGCCGTATTCGGGTCGCCCGTCAAAATACCGCCGATCATTTCGACCTCGCCGATTATCTTCTGCCCAAGTCCCGTTATTCTGTCGGCAAGCCCTTGTTCTTCGTCAGGGAGCTGATTTTCGTTTTCTTCCTGCATATAGTTTCATATTATCAATCTTCATCGACCGTTCCAATGAGCAAACGCCTGTCGGATAGCTTTTACTTCTTATCCGTCGGATCTATCGCAGATAATCTTCAAGTTTCGTCGATGTGTCTGTCTTTTGGTCGCGGTATTTTACGATTATCGGGCAATAGATCGACAGGCCGTTCTCGTTGCCGAAACCGCTGCTGATAGCACGCGAACCTTGCACGACGACCGCTCCGGCGGGAACTTCAAGTGGTTTATCGCCATCGGATTTGATGATCCGTGAATTAGGCAGGTCAAAAAGAGGCGTGGAGCGAGTTAGGATGACACCCGAAGCAAGCACGGCCCGTTCGCGGACAACCGTGCCTTCATATACGCCGGTGTTGCCGCCGACCATAACGTCGTCTTCAATGACAACCGGGACTGCACCTATCGGCTCTAGGACACCGCCGATCTGAGCCGCAGCCGACAAATGTACACGCTTTCCGATCTGTGCACAGCTGCCGACCAAAGCATGCGAATCTACCATCGTGCCTTCATCAACATACGCCCCGACGTTTATCCAGCACGGCGGAGCAAGCACAACTCCCGGAGCAACATAAGAACCATCACGGATAGATGAACCGCCCATCACGATCCGCACATTATCCTCAACCGTCATAGGCCTGACGGGAAACGTGTCCTTATCAAAGAATTTCAGCGTTTCTGACGGCTGAGAGATCTCGACCAATTTACCCATTCTAAAACCAAGCAAAATACCCTGCTTGACCCACGCATTCGCTTGCCAAACACCGTCATCACCCTTTTCCGCCGAACGGATCTCACCCGTCCGCAATGCCGATTTGAATTCTTCAAATACTTTCCTGTCATCGGCGGAAAATTCAGATTTGGAAAATAGCTCTTCGATCTGCTCTCGTAAGTTCATTGATTATATTCGTAAGTTTTCAGCTTATTATAATTTCTATCCGCGTCTCTGTGTCTGTAAGGCAAAATACCGCTTCAGCTTCAGGTCCTTGCCGTTTGCAACGCAACCATCTGCCATCGCCCGTCTCGTTTTACAAAAACGGCTGTGTAACGCATCGCAACCGGAGTTTCTTTTTCGCTGATGACGAACTGCATCTTTGTCAGGGCCGTTACGACCGCCGTCTCGCCATATAACTTTACTCTGACATCTTCGTTCTCGACTGAGACCGTGCGGACATTAGGATTGGGCTTCAGCACCTCAAGCTCTTCCTTTTTTCCCCGCGTTTTGCCGTCAAATGTCGTAATAAAAAGCTCGTCTGCAAAGAGGGCGTCCAAAGCTTTCATATCACGGCTGCGAACCGCATCAGCCCATTTTGCAATGGCTTTCATCACTTCAGCTTCCGCATTATTTTGATCCGACGGCGTCGGAGCCTGCCCATAGGAACCTGCCGAAATGAACAAAACGGCCAAAAACAAAAACACAAGTCTTTTCATTAAAAGATCTCCTACAATGTTTCGGCATCCCGATCTATACAAGGCCTGTTTCTTTCATCACAGCCTTTAGTTTTAGCTGTGTTTCTTTTGTCACAGGAACAAGCGGCAATCTGAGATTTTCTTCCAGCAACCCCAATACGGACATCACGAATTTACACGGAGCCGGTGATGCTTCGATAAAATTTGCTTCCATAAGCGGTAAGAGTTGGTAATGAAGCTTTCTAGCGGCCGTGTAAGCACCGTCTAGGGCTTTTTCCACCATTTGCGACATCTCTTTCGGGATTTCATTAGAGCAGACGGAGACAAGCCCGTCCGCACCGACCGCTATCAGCGGCAGTGCCGTTGCGTCATCGCCCGCGAATACTTTGAAGTTTTTCGGCCTGTTCCTAAGTATCTCCATTATCTGCGAGAAATTTCCCGAGGCTTCTTTTATCGCGACAATGTTCTCGTGAGCCTCAGCAAGCCGAAGTGTTGTTTCTGCTGATATATTCGCAACGCTTCGCGACGGCACATTATAGAGCATTATCGGAAAACCTTTTACAGACTTTGCGATCTCTGAATAATGAGCAAAAAGTCCTGCCTGTGTAGGTTTGTTGTAATACGGCGCGACGATCAATGCGGCATCGGCACCGGCTTCGCGAGCCTTACGGGTCAGGTCAATGGCTGCTGACGTGTTATTTGTGCCTGTTCCGGCAATGACCTTTGCACCGTGTTTATGCGCTGTTTCTACGGTCATTCGGATAACGTGATCCTGCTCTTCTGGCGTCATTGTGACACTTTCGCCGGTTGTGCCGCACGGCACCAACAGCCTTACGCCCTTCTTGACCTGCCGTTCAACGAGGCTCCGAAAACATCCATCATCGATTGAACCGTCCTTGTGAAACGGCGTCGCTAATGCGGTCGCACATCCGTGCATCCATTCAATTTTGCTGGTCATAAACTTCGAACCCTTGTCCTACTGATTTCGTAAAGTATATGCTTATCCGAGAAGAAGTTACAAAAATACTTTGGTTAAATTTATAGCACTTATAAGCATTTCTATCACTGCCGCCCTATTCACATTGGGCTGCTCGGACAGCGTTGCCACAGAAACGCCGTTGTCATCAGAGCCTGTATTGTCTGCCGACAGCTTTGCCTATCCGGTCGGCAAAACGGAGTATGTTACGCAGGCACGTGATAAAAATGATGATTGGTATAACGCTCTGGATTTTGGCGAGGAAAACCATCTCGGTGAGGATTGGAACAAGAACACAGGCGGTAATACCGATTGCGGCGAACCTGTTTATGCGATAGCAAACGGTGTGATCACGTATGCCGCTGATGCCGGTACAGGTTGGGGAAACGTCATTATCGTGACGCACACTCTACCCGACGGTAAAAAAGTGCAATCGCTATACGGACACCTTCAAGAGATCAAAATGAAGATTGGTGAGGTCAAAAAAAGAGACCTTATCGGCACCATCGGGAATGCAAACGGCCGTTACCTTTGCCACCTGCATTTTGAGATACGCGAAGAACACTGCCCGTCATGGAATATGGTATTCACCGGCTACAGCCCGATCCGATATGGCTGGGTCGATCCATCGGATTTCATCGATCAGCAAGTTCGTCCATCAACTCGGTAAACTCATCGAATACAATTTTCCCGACAAATCATCCTGTAACTGCTATACAACCAATACACAAGCTATCAAGTTACTCACAGTTTCACTCGTACTACCGTCCACGCCAGATAGTATATACTTGTTGGGATGACGATTCTTCCATCAAAGTTAGCAATGTTCTGCTTGCTTTTCCTATTATTCTCGGGTTGCAAGCAGTATGGTGAATTCGATGAAGTTAAAGAATCGGCGGACGTTTACTCTGTAACAATTGAAGAAGCGTTTTCCGCCAGCTCAACAGGAACGCTCTATATCTCTAATAAAGCGTCAACTGTAGAAAATAATGTATTCGGATTGTACAGTGGTGATTTTGATAAACAAATAGAAAGTCTAAAAGAGATATATGGTCCCGTTGATGAGGAAGTGCTGAGATCCTTTCTTTCGAAGCACCAAGAACCTTTTACATTTAGTCTTGAAACCAAACTAGAACTGACAAAACCATACGAATTCTTGGATGGAGATCAAGTTGCGGATGAACTAAAGAAGCCCGTACTCGGAGGTAGTCCTAACAAACTTCCGGGGTCGATCATAATACTCTCACGGGTCGGATTTAACTCGCGTTACGATAAAGCATTCTTGAAGCTGGAACACGTAGCATGTCCACTTTGCGGTTTTGGGGCAGCATACGTATTAGATAAAAAGGATGGTAAATGGGCGATAAAGGAAAAATTCATAGTCTGGCAGTCGTAACAAAAAGCATCTTAGTTCTTCTGATCGATTGGCAAAGTGACATTGGTGCGTTTCAATATGTCAGAGAATTCGTAAACCCCCTTTTTGTCTTTTATCCACTCGGCCGCAGTAATGGCCCCAAGTGCAAACCCGTCGCGGCTGCGAGCCGTGTGCTCCAACAATATCTGATCTCCTTGACCGTCAAAGCCTACGCGATGCGTTCCGGGAATGTTTCCGGCACGGGTTGCGGCAATGTTTAGCTCTTTCCTTAAATGCTTGCTGACTATATCTTTTAGTTTCAGTGCGGTTCCGCTTGGGCTGTCCAGCTTTCTTGAATGGTGTTGTTCTTCGATGAAAGGCTCATAATCCTGAAAATCCGCCATTAGTTCAGAAGCAAGTTCTACGATCCGAAAAAAAAGATTTACGCCGATCGAAAAATTTGCCCCGTAAACCATTGCACCATTTCTTTCGGTTACAAGCTTTTCTATATCGCCTTTTTGATCATTCCATCCCGTCGTACCGACAACCACCGGAATATCGGCGATCAAACAAGCCTCAACATTTCGGCGAACGGCATCAGCAGCAGTAAAATCTATCGCCACATCAGCCGCGCGAAGAGTTTCCGCAAGTTCTCCCGCAGAAAGTCCCGCGTGAGACTCACTTATGGTAACAACAATGTCATGACCCGATTCACCGGCCAGTTTACTGATCAACCGGCCCATCTTTCCGTATCCAATAAGTGCGATCTTCATATTTTCCGATCACCACATTGACACATAAGAACATAGAAAGATCTACGTGGTCTATGTACCTATGTGGTCAATAATTTCCTGACAAGCGAGCAATACAGGTCCGCAGCCTTTTCCAGATCTTTTTTCAGCACAAATTCATCTTTTGTATGAGCTACAAGGATCGAGCCGGGGCCGAGCAGCAGCGGATTTTTCCAATTCGGCAAATGCGGAATGTCGGTCGTGAATCGCACTACCTTTTGCGGAAAACCATCGACGGCGACCATTTTCACCGGTTCGCTGCACGAGAGAACCTCAATCTCGCCGCGTCCGCGAACTATGTTTTCCAGAGCCTTTTCTATTGGCTCGCGTTTTGTTGCAAGGCGTACCAAAAAACCCGCTTCGGCATTTGGCGGAATTACATTCAAAGCCAAGCCTCCGTCTATAGTGCCGATGTTTACGGTCGTTTCGCCGAAAAACTCATCTTCGGGAAAATGCGTATTTCTGATGTCTTGCAAAATGTCGAGCAGCGATTCTATGGCCGAATCGCCCTGTTCGGGATAGGCTGAATGTGCCGCTTTGCCGCTGGTTTTTATCTTGAATCTGAACGAACCTTTCGAGCCGATAGCAAGGTCATTATCCGTCGGCTCACCGTTTATCATGTATTCGCACTTCGCCGCCAACGGATGCAGATTCGCCGCCTTGGCACCGGTCGAAGCACGCTCTTCTTCGACAGTATAAAGCAGGCCGATGTCCGTAATTCCTTCTTTACGCAACTGCTCCGCCGCCGTTATCTGTGCAGCGATAATTCCCTTGGCATCGCAGGCTCCGCGTCCGTAAATTTTCTCGTCGTCTTCGGTCGGCGGAATATACGGCGGCACCGTGTCCATGTGCGTCGATAGCCAAACACGTGGCGTATCATTCAAATATGCTATGACGTTATTTTGATTATCTGAAACCTTTTGTAGTTCGACCGTCCAACCCAACGATTCCAAATGATCACGAAGGAAAGATCCGACCGCCTCTTCTTCGCCAGAGGTCGATGGTATTTCCATCAGCCGAATTGTTAGTTCATTGACATTCATCAATTTTCTTTCTTTTGCTCCAGTATCCACTGAAAAACTTCCTTGTTTTCAAATGCTAACGGAACGTGTCCCCCGCGAACCACCGTCGTCATTTTAGCTTTTTTATTTCCGCCTGTTCGCATCGCATCTTGGATCGCATGGGCGTCGCCGTCGGAAACAACTTCATCGTCACTGCCGTGAAAGATCCACACGGCGGTCTGCCCGATCTTTTCGGCATATGCTTTGAAGTTATTCGGATCGTTGGCTGCATCTGCTACCTCTTTCGCGACTTTCGGTATTTCTTCCTCTGTCGGCAACACCCGAGCGGCCATCGGCACCAATGCGGCAAACTTTCCCGGATACATCACCGCCATTGACCATACTCCGTTGCCGCCCATCGAAAAACCCATAACACCCAGCCGCTCAGTATCTCCGTTGTATTCTTTCACTGTCGCATCCAACGCGGCGTTGGCCATTTCTAATGCCTCCGCGTCCCAAAATCGGCCTTCGGGAAGCTGCGGCATGACCATTATAAACTTGATAAGGTCTTTATTTTGTTGGATATACCCACCTAACCCATTTAAATGCGAAGAGTTATCCGAACCGCGATTTCCCGCTCCGTGCAGATAAAGAACGACCTGCGGTTTTTCGGAATTATCTGTTGAGCCGGGAACATAGATGCGGTAAGAAAATTCCTTACCATTAACAACGCCACTTTTCACCGGATAATTATCAAGCACAACCGGCGTCTCATTTTGCGATCCACAACCAAGCATCAACCCGGCAATAGAAGTAAAAAAGATCAAAAACAGTCGTCTAAAACATTTACTATCCATTTGATAATTCTAACTTCAAAATATATGAAGGACTATATCATTAGGAGTTTTCCCTAAGTAACTTGTCATGAAGCAGTTTGATAACCTCTGTCGAATACTCCTCTTTTACAACGAATGTGAGGTTTACGCTTGAGGCTCCGTGCGAGACGAGTGCGATATTAGTGTCGTTGATGGTCGAGAATATCTTTGAAGCCATGCCAGTGCTTGCACGTAGCCCCTCTCCCACAACACAGATAACAGCATAGCCAGTTTCAATCTCGACATCGCCAAGCCGTTCGAGATCTTCTACGATCTTATCCAATTCAGCAGTGTTATCTAGGGTCAATGCGATGGATACTTCGGATGTCGAGATCACGTCTATAACTGTCCGGTACCGTTCAAAGACCTGAAAGACCGCGCTCATAAAACCATAGCTACCAAGCATTCGTGCGGACGAAATACGCAGGATCGTGATGTTCTTTTTGTGGGCGATGGATTTTATCTTGTTCGGGGTTTCGTCTGAAGAAGCCAGAACCATGGTTCCAACTGCCTCCGGTTCGAATGTATTGCAGACACGAACCGGTATTCCGTGATCGACTGCTGGTTTTATCGTTTTCGGGTGAAGCACCTTTGCCCCAAAATACGAAAGCTCTGCCGCCTCTTCGTAGCTAAGTACAGGTATAGTTTTGGCATCATTACAAATGCGCGGATCACAGGTCATTACACCGGTAACATCGGTCCAGATCTGTAATTCAGAAGCCCCGATCGCCGCCGCAACTATTGCTGCCGTGTAATCTGAGCCGCCTCTGCCTAGCGTGGTTGTCTCTCCGGCTCGATTCCCAGCTATAAAACCACCCATAACGGGTATTTCGTCTAACTTCAATGAAGGGAATAATTCAAGTTTGAGGAGTTTATTTGTCTCTTCTATGATGGGCTGGGCGGCACCAAATTCGTCGTCTGTCACCACAAGCCTTCGCGAATCAAAATGCCTGGTATTAACTCCTCTTGACCTCAGAACTTCCGCCAAAAGCCGCGACGAAAGCTGTTCGCCATAGGAGACAATGGCATCTTTCAGCATAGATAGCGGTAACGACCGTCGCGAAACACGTAACAAAAGGTCTCTGACCTCACCTTTTGCCAGCTGAATCTCAGTATCAAATCCCTTGGAATGCTCCTGAGAAATAAAATGCCTTGCTACTACTTCGTGCCGGTCGAAATGTGGTTCAAGCTCTACAAAAGCCTCTGCAGCATCACCTTTTCTGGCGATCTCAAAAGCCGCCAAAAGAGCATCAGTAACCTTTGTCATCGCCGAGACAACGACGATCGGCTTCTGAGCTGCTTGAGTTGAAATGACATGAATGACACGTTCAAATG
>JAHBSH010000002.1 GCA_019639215.1 Acidobacteriota bacterium | reverse complement strand
CTTTACGTAGCCGTAACCACCATAGAGTTCGATCGCTTTGGAAGAAACTTTTTCCGCGACGCGCGATGTGTAAAGCTTAGCGATTGCCGCTTCTTTCAAAAAGCTCTTTCCCGCGTCTTTTAATCTTGCAGCATTGTAGGTCAACAAACGTGCGGCTTCGATCTCGACGGCCATTTCAGCAAGCTGAAACTGAACGGCCTGAAATGAATTGAGAGCAGAGCCAAACTGTTCACGTTCGGCGGTGTAGCTGAGTGCAGCCTCATATGCGCCCTGTGCAATGCCGAGCATTTGCGCCGCAATGCCTATGCGGCCTTCGTTCAGGGTTTCGATGGAGACCTTATAGCCTTTTCCAACCTCGCCCAAAACATTTTCCTTCGGCACTTTGCAATTCTCAAAGATCAGTTCGGTGGTCGATGAAGCTCGGATGCCGAGCTTGTCTTCTTTTTTGCCGACGCTAAAACCTTCAAAGCCCTTTTCGACGATGAACGCCGTTATGCCTTTATACCCCGCGTCCGCATCAATGGTCGCAAAGACGATAAATATCTCAGCCTCGTTACCGTTGGTTATCCAGAGCTTCTGGCCATTAAGTTCCCAATGATCGCCTTTATCGGCGGCCTTTGTTTTTAACGCGAACGCGTCCGAACCCGAGGAAGCTTCGCTGAGGGCGTAGGCCCCGACGCGGCTTTCCGCCAGTTGCGGCATATACTTTTTCCTAAGCTCATCACTGCCCCATTTCATAAAGGCATTGGTAACTAGTGTGTTGTGAACGTCAACGAAAACGGAGATGCTGGCATCAACGCGTGCAAGCTCTTCGATGGCAAGGATCGCATTGAAAATGGTCGAGCCGGCTCCGCCAAACTCCTCAGGCGATTCGATCGCCATCAGCCCAAGTTCAAAGCACTGTTTGATCAATTCAGGATCGAGTTTGGTGGCGTGTTCCATCGCCTCAACACGCGGACGAACCTCGCCTTCGGCAAACTCTCTGACAGATGCTCTGAACAATTCCTCTTCTTCGGAAAGTATCGTTAAACCATGATTAGTTAATGCCGATGCGGCAGCAGATGAAGTCATAACCGAAAACCTCTTTTAAAATAAAAAAATGTAATATTGATAATATTATACGAAAAATTAGTCGTATGTCAGGCGAGAAAAACTATTGCGGCAAAGATATAAGAACCACATCGGCGGTGCTTCCGCCTTTTGAGACAACAAGATCAGTACCCGCCATTGACCAGTCAAAATTGTAGATCCTTTCATTCGGCGTGGAAAATACTGTTTGCGGCTCAGCATTCTCATCTTCGGTAGATTGCCTCACTATCGAGCCACCTTTTAGGTAATCAAAGGTTCGTCCGCCCGATGTAAACCTGATCATCGCCGCTGAGGTAACGATGTTTACTGTCCTCACTGCGTCATTGCCTGAAAGATCTAATATTCCGATCTTGATCGGAATTGATGATATATCATCAGGATCTGGCATATCAGCATTTGTTTCACGATGCACGAATGCAAGATATCTGCCGTCCGGTGATATTTCGAAAAAATGCATCGGGGCGAAATCGTTGGCTTTGTAGATGGTTTTAACGTTCTGCGTTGAGATATCCATTCGGCGTATCTCACTCTGATCACCTCTTCTTGCCAGAAAATACAAGTTCTGCCCATCATGCGAAAGGGCGGGATACCAGTGTGATTCTCTCTTTCCGAAGGTCATTTGTATCGGATCTGTTCCGTCCTGGCCTATCCTCCAAATACGTGCTGTTCCATCCCTATTGGAAGAAATATAAATATATCGCCCGTCGGGTGACGATGTTACTTGGGTATTTCTCGGGCCGTTGTTATGAGTTAACCTAACATGAGACGCGCCAGAGATCGAAACCGCCCATAGGTCACGTTCCACCTCTTCCCTCTTGTCATAAACTATCCGGTCTTCAGTAGCAAAGTCCAGATCGACCATTGCAAAGTGACCGTAAGTTCCAGATGTAAGAGGTTTACCAGAATTTATATCAGCGTTTCGATAAAGCCAAACATTTGCAGCGGTGTCTGATTTTTCTGTAACCAGGTGTTTACCATCGGCCGATATCGACAGGCCGTTATACATATTCAGGTCATTAGTGACCTTGGTGACGGTCCCTGACGGTATTGACACTCGCCAAAGTTGGCGACCTTTTTCAGGTTCCTTCGACAGAGCAAATATTGATCGTCCGTCAGTCGCCCAAGCCAGATGGAAGAGCTTATTAAGTTCCGTTTTTACAGTGGTAACGTTTCCAGTGTCGATATCAGCAATATTTATCTCGGATCTGGATTCTGAGCCGGTTCCTTCAAGAAACGTAACAGCCTTGCTGTCATGAGACCATTCCGGAGCTACCAGCATAAAGAACTGTTTTGGATCATTGCGTTCTACAAGAATTTTTTCCTCGCCAGTACCAAGATCTTGAATAAGAAGTGTTTCTCGGTTGCTGGCTGCATCTTCCCTAAAATAGGCAATATATTTTCCATCAGGCGAGACACTGAAATTTCCCCAAACATTCTTGGCGACAGGTGTCGGGTTTCCTCCGAAATAAGATACACGATGAATTGTGCGTCCGGTTCGCCATAAGCCTCTGATGCGAAAGAAAAGGTCTTTACCGTCATGAGAAAACTTCACTACGCCGGGAACTAAACCGCCGCCGATGTTGACCTCAACATCTTCTCCGGCTTCGATATCCATAAGGCGAACACTGCCTTTTTCAGATCTTCTGTCTATATATGCAACAAAACGCCCGTCTGGAGAGATCGTAGGTGAGATAGCAGAGCCGGTATCGGTCAGGCTTTTTAAAACGATCTGGCCTGAGGGTAGATCACCGGTATTACGGACTTTCTTTAGCGAATATCCGGCAACAATAAGAACCACCAGAACTGCCATTCCAAGTGCCGCAAAACGAGCTGCTTTTTTTACAAGTATGCGTCGATTCTTGCTGACAATATCACGCTGATCCGCAGAATGAATCTTTGTATCGAGCGGCAACTCGGTCTGTGTTTCACTTTGTAGATCATTTGACCTAGTGTCATCAAGCAGGTCTGTTGGCCGTATATTTACATCTGCAACGAACTTATATCCCTTTCTTGGGATCGTTTCAATGTATCTATTCTCCTTTCCAAACACCTGTCGTATGGAATAGATATTTTGAGAAAGATTGCTCTCTTCAACAAAAGTTTCAGCCCAAACCGATTCCAGGATCTCATCTTTTGAAACAATACGACCGGCATTCTCAACCAGTATCAGCAATGTATCAAGGACCTTTGGCGGGAGTGGAATTAGTTCTTCCCCGCGCCAGAGGTTCTTTTCTCTCGAGTTGAGCAGATAACCGTCAAACTCGTATAAATTGTTGATCCTATTGACCATACAAGAATCTCAAGAAATTATTGAGAAAAAAACAAGGCGTTCTTGAAGATTTTCCGACCGATGAAATCTAAGCTTTTGTTGTTTAAGACGAGGTGAGACCTCATTTCAATATTACATTTCTACTCCCAGATCAGCAATAAAGAACATATGATGGAAAATCCCTCTTTGAATGAGAACGGCACTGCTCAGCCCGCGAAAAGCAAAAAATGGATCTTTGTGATAATTGCTGTTTGTATCCTGGTACTGTTCGGAGCTTTTGTTATCGTTGTAGCCACTATCGGGATATATTTATACACCACGCCTTCACCGCGGCCTTTTGAGCGGCCAGCAAACCTGAGAACTAACAGCCCTTCAAAAACTGAGAATAAAGATCCCATTAAAAACACTAATGGAACGCCGACCGACAATCTTGTCGGAGCTATACGCAAACGTAGCAAGGTAGGCGGCTTCGATCTGCAGAATGTAGTTCCAAACACCTCGACACCTACTTTTACTGACACTATCGGCGAAGCTAAAGGTATATATGTTTCAGGAGGCCGAACCATTACCTTCACAGTAGCTGAATACAAAACAAAGGCTCAAGCAGCGGTTTATCTGACCCGTCTATTAAGAGAGAGGGCGGAAAAGGGAGCGAAGATCTTAGACAAGGTGCGGGTGAGCCAAAAAGGCGTTAATGGCTCTTTCCAAGACGACAAGCAAACTTACTACGGATTTTGCACGTGGCCTGATAACAAAGCCACTCTTTGCCATCTGATCGCAGGTGATGATGCAGCTTCTGTTCTTGAATTTCGCCAGGCTTTGCAGCCTTAGATCAGGAACATTCACTAATTAAATAAAAAGGAAATAAATGATGTACAGAACAACAGCGATATTGATCTTGATGATCTTCTCGGTCTCGGTATCAGCTCAGATAAGGCTGCGTTTGCCAAAAGTGGAGCTTCCAAAAAAGGATAGTGTTCAAGAGACCGTCAATAAAACCAACGGTACAACGCCGGGAGCGGCCGGAGAACCAGATCAAAAAAAGCTGTTCTCCACAAAAGGATTGAAAACTTACGATCGACAAATGGTGATGGACGACGCTTATACGTACTTTGATGCCGAGCATAAGAACAAGACCGCTTCGAGTTCGCTAAGCGATCAGGACGTGGGTTGGTATATGAGATCGAATCTGCGGCTTTTGGGAACGTTTCCTGAACGAAGTGCTTTTCGCGTTGTACTCAAGAAAAGCGGGCGGCAGCTGACGAGCGTTCGTTGCGACGGAGTAATTAAAACAAAGGCAAAAGACGAAAAGCTAAGATCAAATCCGATGCGTAAATATTCGTTGAATTACGACGATTATATGAGTACAGATCTGCACTGTTTTAAGGAAGATGTAGTTACTAAAGAAACCGGCCAGATGGATGTCGATGTGTTATTCATCAATGGCGACACGGACGAAGAAAAACTGGTACGCACATATAAGATAGATGTTCACCGTGCGACAAATGTCCGCGGCAACGCTTCCAGGCCGGAACAGGACGTGCCCAGCTACTACATTCAGCGCCACGCCGAATCCGCCGTTGCATTCGCATATTTCGATTATACGCTGCGGAGCGGCGGCTATAACGGCGATCCGGTTGATAGAGGTTATGGGGAAAGGGATGTTCGAACGCTGCGTCTTTACACATCTTATTCACCACAAGCAGGCAAGTATATGCCGAATAGTATGTTCGCCCGCTGTGCGGTCAACGGACAGCCGATCGATCTTTCGGACAACAGGAACCGGGACAATGTGAAAAGTTACTCGTCCGGCCGCGTTGACGAGGTCGGCACCTATACGGATCGCCTTGCGGCAAAATACAAAACCGGAGGCCCGTACGTTGATAAGGTCCTTTTTAAGGGCTTGGTTTTCGAGCTGCCGATCTATACGGGCGGCAACACCTCCGGCATCAGATACGTGAAGATCGAAGATCATCCCGGATATTGGGAATGCCGTATCGTCGCAGACGGCGAAACGCTGAGAACATTTCGCTGGAAGGTCGAAGATGGCAAGATCGCCGTACACGCAGAGCAAAAGAGCGGAAATATCAATCTCTTTCACGATGCGGTTCTTGTAGACATGGAGTTGCCCGCAGGTGGAGCCGTGTTCGACTATCGCCTGTCGCCGATGCCGAATTCCGGTCTTTTCTACGGAATTCCTTGGTCAACAGCCGAAGGCAGATCTATGGAAGGCCGTCTTCCGAAAAAAGGAGACCGATACCACATCCCATCCAACAAGGCGAAATAGACCGAGGAGCCATATGAACCAAGTTAAAGGAAATTCGCCGTTTGCCGGCCGTACGAATTTGCTGATCGTCATAATGCTTTTGGCGATTGCGGCGCTTGGCTGTCTCGGCCCAGGCACGAATGATTCTTCGTGCGAAGGAACCGTCAGCGTGAATGGAAGAACCTATGAAGGAAAGGCAAAAGATGAAGAACAAGCCGGGTTAAACGCCTGTAATAAATTTTGTCTAGCCGAAGATGATCGCGCTAAGGCTATGGTTCGCGATTGGCTTGCATCGGAGGCCGCAAAAGAATTCGAGCGAAAATTCAAACGCAAGCCCACGAATGAAGATGCTGTGATCGAGGACAAAGCTATTCTCGATCACGTAACACGAAACTGCGCCGCCCGTTGCAAGGCAGAAGCGAATAAGGGACGGCACACGCTTTCGACAAACTGTCATTAAGAACTTATTTTAAGAGAAAACAACACGCATTATGAACATAAAACTATTAGTCACTTTGTTTGCGATATTATTTCTTGCCGCCGCCGGCCCGGCGCAGATAAACTTGAAACTCCCCAAGATCGTCCCCATCTCCCGTGACAAAAGCCCCGCCAAAGAAAACGGCCGTGATTCGAGCGGAAAAAGTTCCAATCGGCAGATGGTCATTGATGACGGGTTTACCTTTTTTGATGCGGAACCATTACAGGAGTACAGCACCCAATTGCGCCGTCAGGTAGGAATCGGCTGGTATCTGAAGTCAAATCTACGGATGTTCGGAACCGTTCCGAATAGAAGTGCGTTCAAACTCATTGTCAGCAAAGCCGGACGGGAACTTGCCGTAGTTCGATGCGAAGGAACACCTTACCGCAAGGGCGAAGATCCTGTACCCGAGAACCGCACGCGGCCTGAAGATGACTATATTTTGACGAACCAACGTGGCTGCGAGGACAAAACAAAGGCGATAAAGGATACGGGAAAAATGGATGTAAAGGTCTATTTCATAAATGGCAATACAGATGAGGAAAAGCTGTTGAGGACATATAAGATAGATGTCCGCGAGGCGGCCCGCGTTCGCGGTTTGGCGACCGCTCCTGTTCCTGATGTTCCGCACTACTACATTCAGCGTCATGCCGAAACATCCGCCGCTATTCTTTATGTTCGCCCGGTAGGTATGAACCAGCGTTTAGGGCCGAACTATTTTCGTGAAGCAGGTGACGGCGATTTTAACAGCGAGATAGAAATATACTTCAACATTTCGCCTGAAAAGCAGGTGAACCGCTTAAGAAGCATGGCCACGAGATGTTCCGTCAACGGAACCTTCCTTAATTTTCCCGGCCCAAGCCCTTATTCGGATGAAAATCGCCTGAGAATGATGCGAGTCGAATGGGGCATCTATACAGATCGTCTTGCGCCGCAATATAAACGTGCCAATGAGTATATGGATGAAGTTTCGTTCGTTCAATACCAGCTTCGACTACCGCTTTTGATTAAAGGTGACCCTGCAAATAACCGACTTGGAATGGCTGATCATAAAGGCAACTGGGAATGTTCTGTCAGGCAGAATGGGGAAACCATAAGAACATTTCGTTGGAAGACCGGCAGCGACGGAATGCCTATAGCTCATCCGGAGCAAAAGTCCGGCAATGTAAATCTGGGTTATAACGGTTACTTGATAGAAGCAGAAGTTCCCACAGGAGGAAGCTCTGTTGACCATCGTCTTTTGCCATTGCCGAATGAAGGATTCTTTTACGGCATTTCATGGACATCGCCGGAAGGAAAAGCGGCAGCCGCAAAAGTACCGACCAAAGGAAAACCGTATCACGTTCCTTCAACTTCGAAATAAAACAGGAGGTGAAATGGCAGTAAACTATAACGGAAGAACGGTTTCTGATGAAGAGGTTAAAAATGTCCTTGAAGCCATTTCGGAATACTTCGGTAAGGATGTAAATGTAACATCGGGAGATCGCGGTACAGCATTGTCCATCGGTGCAGGCTCGAAGAGCCTGCATTTGCAGAACCGAGCAGCTGATTTTCATGTGCAGGACTATGACGACGCAACGGCGTATCTGCATATCAAAGTGTTTGCATCGCAGTTTTTCAAAACAGGTGAAAGATATGAATTTATCTGGCATGGTCCGCATACCAATACCAGCGGACAGCATTTGCACCTCGGCCGTTCGGGTTCTAACACCAATGGCTATGTAAAATTCCTTAAAGAGGGGATCACATCCGAAGGTTCAGGTGTGTATGCACGAGATACAGTGATGCAGATGGTTTGGTCAGCCCGAAGCGATGCATCTTGAGTATACTATCAAAGCGAGGTGAGAAGGATTTGCCGACAGCTGTGAAAAAAAGCTAGCATCTAATTTTAGTTTTTTCGGACAGAAGGCAACTCCATTGAACCTTGAAAGCCCAGAAAATGCTGAAGAGCAGAAAATAAAGCCCGAACTTTCAGGCCGCTTGAAGATGCTCGCGCTCATAGCGACCATCTTCGGTATCGGCCTTTTTGCAGGCTTTGTCTATTCCGCGGGTGTCGGCCAGATCGCTGAAAGTGTTTCCCGATTTGGCGTATTCGGTTTTGCGGTCATCCTCGGCATTTTCTTTTTGCGGATATGTTTACGAGCATCAGCGTGGGCATTATCTGTATATCAGCCCTATTCTCTTAATATTCGAGATACCATACCTGCAGTCATCATTGGGGAGATGATGAGTACTGTAATACCAATTGGTATCGTTGTCAGCGGAACTGCTAAAGCTGTGGCTGTTCGACGTCAAGTTCCATTGGTCGTCGGGCTGTCATCTGTAGCGACAGAGAATTTATTTTACAGCATGACGACGAGCGTGCTGCTGATCTTGGGAGCTCTGACATTTGTTCGAACTTTCGATATAGATCCGACAGTTGCGATCGGAATAGATATTCTGATAGGGCTAATGATCGCTGGGCTTATTTTCCTGATACTGATGGTCATTAGGCAATGGCATTTTGCCAGCGAGTTTTGCGAATGGCTGTATAAAAAAGGCGTCTTAAAGGGCGTTCTGGAAAGCGGGCGTCTGCAGGTTCGTTTGTTTGAAAATCTTGTTTACGGTTTTTATCGTCATCATCCTAAAAGGTTTCTTCCAATCATTCTACTCGAATGTTCATTTCACCTGCTTGGCATACTTGAGGTTTGGTTCATTCTGTCACGCATCACCGAAGGCGGAGCAACATTTCTAAATTCCTTTCTGCTGGAATCAGTGAACAGGCTCATATCGATAGTATTTAAGCTGATCCCGTTCCTTCTGGGCGTTGATGAGGCGGGATCTCAAATGGTGGCCGAGACATTGGCTATCGGGGCAGGAGTCGGTGTTACGATAGCGATCATCAGAAAAGGAAGAATGCTTTTCTGGGCACTCATTGGATTTATTCTAATAGTTAAACGCGGGCTGAAATTCAGACGGCTACTTGGACAATGATCAAATTTCTTCTTTAGCTCTATTCCTGATAAATAGGCCACAGATACGGAACCAGAAGCATTGCCACGATAAAAACAATTACAGTCAGCAATGTTCCGACCTTTACGAAGTCCATGAATCTGTATCGGCCAGGTGTATAAACCAAAACACATGCGGGTTCTAATGGAGTTATAAAAGAGAAAGAAGCCGCGTAAGTTACCATTATGGCGAATGTGCGTGGATTGAGACCCATAGCAACCGCCGTTTGTACCGCTACAGGCAAAACAACCAGTGCGGCTGCCTGATTTGACATAGGCTGTGTGAGAAAAACTGTGAGGATAAAAAATCCGGCGATTACAGGTATGGCGCCATACTCACCAAAGTTGGTCTGGATCAAATTAGCAAGGAATTGATCTGTTCCCGTCTGCTCCATCGCGACGCCAAAGCTCATCATACATGCGATCAGTACCAGCAGACGAAAATCTATCAGAGAGTACATCTCTGAGTATCTGACGGTTTTGGTTCCCAGCAATAGTAGAACGCCTGCTAGAACCGCGATTGCCAATGGTATATCGATGCCTACGGTGATCTTTGAAACAGACAGTGTTAGAAAAAGCAAAAAGGCACCGATCGCCCATTTGCGTTTATCGAGACGCATGCTCTTTGATGAAACGTCATCAAGCATCAAGATCTCATTGTCAATAACAAGCTGTTCTACCTTGTCACGTGACCCTTGCACCAATAGAACGTCGCCAAACTTTAGTCTTACATCGGAGAGTTTTTCAACAACGGTCTCACCATGGCGATTTATGGCGAGTACCGTCATATCGTAATTCTGTCGAAATCTCAGTGAACGAAGATTTTGTCCTTGCAGAAATGAATCGCGCATTACCAACACCTCAAAAAGCTCTATAGGACCGCTTTCTAACGCATCGTCATTTAGCTTGAAATCAGGCCTGATCTCCAATCCGGCCTCTTCTTTGACGCGGAGGATGTCAGTTATTTTTCCCTGAACTATCAATAGGTCATTGGCACGGATCTTTTCATCGGACTGAGGAGCGACACGTCTTTTGTCATCGCGAATATACCCTATGACGTTCAAGCCAAGGTCGGTGTATATATTTGATTCACCAAGTGTTTTACCAACCAATCGCGAATCGTAAAGCACGAGCAGTTCTGATATATACTCGCGGATGCTGTATTGATCTGTCAGTGATTCTTCACCACCGCGCGTCGGCAGCATTTTGCGCCCGATGAGAAGCATGTATGCAATACCGGCGAGAGCGATCATCACACCGACCGGCGTCAGTTCGAACATCGAGATGGCTTCATAGCCGTAACGCTGAATGGTGCCGCTCACCGCCAGGTTCGTAGATGTGCCGATAAGGGTGCAACTTCCGCCGAGGATCGCTCCAAAGGCAAGCGGCATGAGAAGTTTGGAAGGAGCGATCTTAGCTTTTGCTGCCAAGCCTATCACGACCGGCAAGAACATGGCGGTCGTGGTCGTATTTTTGAGTACGGACGCTGATACAGCAGCGATACCCATTATAAGAGCCGTTAACAGTAAGACATTATTGCCGGCGATCTGATGGAGCCGTCTTCCTAACAGGTCGACGATACCAGTTTTTATCAATCCTCCGACCAGTATAAAAAGACCGCCGATAGTAATGATTATGTCGTTGCCAAATCCCGCAACTGCTTGCTGTACGGTCAGCACTTGTGACAACACCAGCGCCATAACTAAAAGAATCCCGACAACATCAACCGGCATCTTTTCCGAAGCGAAAAGAGCGATGGCGAGAACAAGGAGAACCAAGGTTATAGTTGTTTCAGACATTTAGCAGCAAGGATCGGCTGTTGTTCGATCTCAGATTACATGGAGGTAGTAATCAAATCAGAGCCAGAAAATATAATTCTATCTGTTTAAGGAATTGGATCCCTCTTACAGCACCTCTGAACTGTGACCATACATTTGTTTGCGGTCTTTAAGTATTAGCATTATCGCAAAAATAGATCGAACTTGGTAGAAGAAACAGAGAATCGTAATGTGTCTGCATCAGAATTCTGTGTTCAATGTAGCGGTTCTTGAGGTCAAAAATAACTCGCGCAAACCGTGATTCGGCTTTGTTTGATCACGTATAGGCTGGTGTTTGGAAAATGCCGGACAGAACGAATACAGATCAAACGCCAACGAAGTTGAGTGGAGAAACTGTCACGAGAGAAGTTTAAGTGAGCGTTATACTCGACAAGTTCGGGTAATATATGACAAAATCTCGTTTACTTCAAAAAACCTATCTGAAAACACTTGAGTCAGGAGAAATAATCTTAAAATGTCAGACGAAACGAATAATGAGGCCGAAGGCATCGCAAAACCAACTATCACAATAGCTGAAAGAGAAGGAAAAGATGAAACCTCAGCAGCCGCACCGACCATCACCATAGCAGAACGCGAGGGTGACAGCAGTACCTCTGAAGCGGCACCAACCATTACTATTGCTGAAAGAGAAGGCGACTCTGCCGCTTCAGCTACTGAAGAACCTGAGACAGAGGACGTTCACTATCAGGCTGTCGAAAAGGACGGAACTGTGACCGCGATCTGGGAAATGCAGGGTCAACGCCACATTCGTACCATCGATCCGCGGTCGGGTGAAGGCAAACAGATATTGGCGCTGTTTGAAACAGCAGCTTAGGAAGCTCATCCTGATCTTAAGATATTCGAGATCGTGTTCACATTGGTGAGTGCGGTCTCGATTTCTATTTAAATTACGTAAATCTACGTTTCTAGCAGTGAGGTGAGATGATCGTTGCCAATAGATAGTTTCACTCCATTAAAGTTTCTAATCTGAACGATCCCGATACCCGCTGATGTCAGAAATATTTCTTCGGCTGTCTCCAGATCGGAAACGGATGCTGCAACTTCCTTACATTCAAAAGTTTCCAGGATCAACTCACGAGTGGTACCAGGAAGACAGCCAGTCGAAAGTTTCGGGGTAAATAATTGCCCTTTTGATCTCCAAAAAATATTGCACATACAACCGCTGACGATGAAACCTCGCTCATTGACGCGGACTGCCTCATGAAAACCACGTTCTTTTGCTTCTTGAAAAGCCATCAGATTTTCCAAATAGTTTCCCGACTTTATCCCGGCAAGCGGTGATGTCGAATTAACCAAAAAAGGCGATATCGCAAGGCTAAATTCAGCGGGGGTATTTCTATTTTCTCTTGTGGTGATTAGAAGGGTAGGTTTTAGATCTTTGTCATTACCCGTCCAGAGACCACCTCGATTCACATCAAAAAAGGTGATGCGGCCTACACCAGTATGCAGCGAATTGGCATTTGCCAGCTCGGCCAATGCGGTGAACACGCTCTCCTCGGAATAGGCGGAAACATTGATTCCCAAAAGTTCTGCATTGGATAACAACCTTCGCCAATGCTTATCTTTTAACAATGGCTGTCCTTCACGAAGGGAAACCGTCGTGAATACACTCTTTCCGTAATATGCTGCAGATGAAAAGGCATCCAGATCTGCTTCACTTGCATCGGAAACGATATGGTCTTGCCAAAAGACGTTTCTCATTGGATAAATTATCAGGCGAGATGGAATAAAAAGTAAATCGCTGTAGCCGCTTCAAGCGACCGGTTTCGTGTCCACACAATGAATAAGTTGATCTTTTTGCCTCCGACAGTATTTATCGCGGCTCTTATATTCGGCTGTGGCGGAAGCCTGTCGCAACCAAGGCTTTCCAACAATGTTTCAGACCTTGATGCTGTGCATTCGGTCGAAGAACCGCCGCTTGGCCGCATCGCATCAGAACAGGTAAGGAAGATGCTTGAAAGCGGGTTCAAGCAGACCGAGACGACAACAGAATATACGCAGGATTACTTCGTGATCTCATATCCCGGCGGTGATGTTCCATCTGAGACAGGAGCCTGTACCGATGTCGTCATTAGGGCAATGCGTTCAGCCGGACTTGATCTGCAAAAAGAGGTTCATGAGGATATGAAAGAAAACTTCAGTTCGTATCCTCAAAAATGGGGACTAAAGAAGCCTGATACCAACATAGATCATCGCCGTGTACCAAACCTTCAAACCTATTTTACAAGAAAGAAAAAGAATTTGCCGTTGAAAGGTGAGAACGGAGATTATCAACCGGGTGACATAGTTTCATGGGACCTCAACGGAAAAGGAATGACCCATATTGGCCTTGTCTCAAACCAACAAAACAAAGAAACCGGCCGATACATGATAATCCACAACATCGGTGCCGGAGCAAAACTCGAAGACCGTATTTTCGATTGGGAGATCACAGGACATTTTCGCTATTTCTAGTTCATATATCCTTGATCAGAGAAATAGGAGTTTCATCCTCAATTTGACGGAAAAGGTTCCATAAATAAAGAGCTGACAATGTAAATAAAGGAAGCACATACAGAACAGAAGCAACAACAAACCCTTCCGGAGACCGTTTCCAAGAATCCAAAATATCCTGTCTCATTCCTTCATCATAAAACCACATATTCGATAAAAGAAAAATGTTCAATGCAACATGGACGGCCAATAAACAACCCGCAATGATCTTTGTCAAGAATGACCTCATATCAACGATAAGAAAGCCTATTATCGGAAAGAATGTGCCAAAGAATGAAGTAATGACGAAAAGAATAAACCACAGAAAGTTCCCATGGCCGCCGCCCGTATTCAACATTGTCCAAAAACCATACAGGACGGCATAGATCAAGCCCACAAAAGCTCCTAGAAATCGTTTAAGCAAACTTCTATTCATACACCTTCATATCTAAGAAAGGTCAGAATCTCTTCTCAATAGATCGGTCGTTTCTTCTGTAACGCTTGGCGGCGATTTTACCATGTTATTTGTGACCGCATCAGGCGAGAAATATGAACCTGCAGGTTGCGAGGTTGGAGAAGGCAAAATATCACGGGATCTAAGGTCAACATTCGCTATGTTTCTTGGAGATGTTTCGTTTTCGGCGATGTGTTTTGAAGCAACCGTCGGCCCCTTGAAAAAGAATGCAAAAAGAGGTTTTAGATAGATAAGAAACAAGATAAAAAGCCAGGCAAATATCAACAATATTATCGGAACCGGGCTTTCACGTGGAGCAAATATCGCGAGCAGGCATACGAAGAAGGAAAAGAAGAACATCAACAGAGAGCCAAATGTCAGATAGCGTCGTCGAAATGCCGGATCTATCACAGCGGATCCAATGGAAGTTTCTGTGTCATCACCTTCAACAATGGCTTTGATGATCTTTAGTCGAAATCCGCAACGCGAGCAGAAGCGAGTATCTTCAACACTTTGCTGATGGCCGCATTTTGGACAAAACATAAACGATCTCCATTGTTTAAGTGTTAGTAAATCTGATCGGAAGGATCAATGACAAAAACGATAAATGCTCAGATAAAGTTCGATAAAATACAACTTGGTTGTACTCTATCAACCGGTTAGCCAATAAACCGCGATACCTATACTAGGGAATACTAAACGATATCCAACATCATATCTTCGTTTTCTTTTGCTTCGATCCGTCCTTCCCGGTCATGGCAGAACTCGGTGACTAGGCGCGTGAACAAATCACTCATTTCTTCCTGCGGGACGTGTCCACAATTCTTCAGCACAACCAAACGCGAATTCACAACCGAGCCATAAAGCTTATATCCGTTGATCAACGGAATCACCTTGTCTTCCTCACCCCATATCAATAGTGTCTGATGTACTATCAGATGAGCATCCTTTTCTATACGGTTAGCGTGCCAGTTTCGCGAGGTTGCCAGCACTGAATGGTGGCCGTCTGCCGCTGCCAGCGGCCGCTGGACGTTTGCCACTCTTTCATCGTCGATAAGGTGATGATTGACCGGAGCAAGAGTAAGATACATCCGCCTTCGCAGGAATATTTTTGAATCGATCAGAAAAGGGGTCATAGCTTCGCCAATGCCTGGTATTGAAGCTAACCTCAATAAAGGATGATTCTTTACGTCGTCATTGATAACAGCTCCAACGAGGACGAGTTTTTCAACGCGGTCAGGGTGATCCAGAGCAATTGTTGCCGCAACCGCGCCGCCGTATGAGCTGCCTGTCATAACAGCCCTGCCGATGCCCAGCTTATCCATCAGCCGAACGATCATTCTTGCCTGTGAGTTAATGGTGTAATCAAACCAAGACGGTTTTTCAGAGTAACCAAATCCGACAAGATCAACTGCTATCACGTGAAATCCCGCGTCAGCTATCTGCGGAGCAACGTTACTCCAGACATATACGGACGCGGTAAATCCATGTATCAAAATAATTGCCGGATCAGTGGAGTTTCCAAACTCCTGATAGTGCACACGTGTTCCATCTACCGAAGTAAATTTTGATCTTCCTGAATGAAGAACCTTATCCGAAACCGTATTCCAGTCAACGGTTTTTTCACGCGTCAACATCTTCACAGCAACAACACCGCCGATCAAACCCATTGCTCCAATAGCCAGATCTCTTTTCCTCATAATTTTTCCAATGTGAATTCTAACCCAAAACCAGTTTAGGGCGAACAGAAGTTTCAGTAGCGTCAAACACGCCTATTGCGATCAGACCACCATTTGGCCCCAGCAGTCTTACATTTTCGCCATCGGCAAACACAACGTCATACACGCGCGTTGACATTCCGTTCAATGTTTTCAAAACACGATCTTCACTAAGTTGTATTTCCGGAAAATGTTCGACAGCCGCCGCCATCGGCAGCAGCAATTTCCCCGGATCAGCCGAAGTTTCTGTATCATCCAGCGTATGTGCCATAGACAGATCGAAAGATCCTGCACATGTTCTTCTCAATTCGGTCAGATGAGCACCTGTTCCAAGCTCTTTGCCTATATCCTCGGCAAGTGTGCGGATGTACGTTCCGGATGAGCAGACGACACGCATTTTGAAAGATGACAATTCTTTACTGGTGTCTTCGCCATCGATCAGCTCTATTTCTTTTATCTCAACTCTTACGGCTTTTCGTTCTATTTCCCGGCCGGAACGCGCTATTTCATAAAGCTTTTTACCATCAACCTTTTTTGCTGAGAACATTGGCGGAATTTGCTCTATATGACCTGCGAAGTTTTTTAACACAGACACGATCTCTTGATGTGATGCAGTTTCACGGTCAAAAGTTTTTTTGCGTTTGCTTCCTGTCAGGTCGCCCGTTTCGGTTTCGTAACCCAACCTTACAACGGCTTCGTATTCCTTTTCGTCCTTGTCCAAAAATTGTGCAAGTCTTGTGGCCTTTCCGATCAATAAAACGAGAACACCGGTTGCAAAAGGGTCGAGAGTTCCGGTGTGACCGACCTTTTTTGTTTTAAAGGCCCTTCTAATGCGGTTTACAACATCATGTGATGTCATTCCGGCTGGTTTGTCAGTAATAAGAAGTCCGTTCATTGTGTTTCCGAACTGTATCTTCTCATACTCCGGCGGTAAAAGGCTGCGGTGCGGCTTCGTTCCTTAAAACCTAACCGTGTATCATCATAATCCTATGCGACGACGCAGTCTCAAACCCATAGACGATTCCGAACGTGTGGTAAAAGACCGACTGCGTTCGCGCGAGCGGACAATGCACCGAGCCATAAGGCTGCTTGCTGCTAAGCCGAGATCGGTAGCGGAATTAAGATCGCGGCTGCTTGAAAAACCCTGGACCGATAAAGAGATCGTCGAAGATATTCTTAAAAAACTGGAAGAATATAGTTACCTTGATGATGAACAGTTTGCTTCAGACACCGCGCTGTCCAGATTAAGACAAAAACCGCAAGGCCGCCGAAAACTGCGTGAAACCCTTTCTCGCAAACAGCTTACAAAAGAGACTGTAGATGCAGCAATAGAAAATGCGTTTGAAAATATGCCGGAAGAACGGCTGATCATCAAAGCAATGGAAAAGCGCTTCAGGTTAAAAGGGATACCTGAAACACGCGAGGAAATGAAAAAATTCAATGACCACCTGATGCGTCTGGGCTTTTCATACGGTCTGATAAAGGAACAATATCCGATTGCAGTGTCACAGTCTGAGAAGACGGCAGAACACACTGAGGAACAATCTTAATTCCAGCGATGACCACATAATTTGATATAGGGTATTGTGATAGAATCAAAAACTTATGACAGGTAGCGAAATAAGACAAAAATTCCTCGATTATTTTGAAAAGAACGGCCATAAGGTGGTTCATTCATCGCCATTGCTCCCGGCAAATGACCCCACATTGCTTTTTATTAACGCCGGAATGAACCAATTCAAGGATGTGTTCCTCGGCAATGAAAAGCGAGACTATGCTCGTGCCGTATCGTCTCAAAAGTGCATACGTGCCGGCGGTAAGCATAACGATCTGGACGAGGTAGGAAAAACCGCGCGCCACCACACATTTTTCGAAATGCTCGGCAATTTCTCTTTCGGCGATTATTTCAAGAAAGAAGCTATTGCCTATGCTTGGGATTTTTTGGTCAACGAACTGGGACTCGATACCGAAAGGCTGTGGTTTACAGTATTTGAAGGAGATGACGTGGTCGGTCCGGATGACGAGGCACGAGAGCTTTGGATCGAGGTAGGAGCAAAGCCTGAGCGCATCCTCGGATTTGGTAAAAAGGACAATTTTTGGCAAATGGGTGATACAGGCCCGTGCGGACCGTGTTCTGAGATCCACTATTATATGGGCGATGATCCCGCAAATAACCTTGCAAAGTGGGTAAATGGCGAGGGTGATACGACCGTTGAGATATGGAATCTCGTTTTTATGCAGTATAACCGGACGCAAAATGATGACGGCACATTTACACTAACACCTCTGCCCGCACCGTCGGTAGATACCGGCATGGGCTTGGAACGCATCACCGCAGTAATGCAGGGTGTAAAATCGAATTATAATACCGATCTTATAAAACCTTTAGTGGATTTTGCTGCCAAACTGGCTTAAGTTTATTGATCGTAGCCAACTAAGTTCTCAAAAATTGGTTTGAAAGCAATGTATTGTTGTAATCCATACTTCATATAAGGAGAATTAGCCAATGACCTTTCATTTCAATGTTCTGTCATGTAGGGTATTCATTCTTTTTATCTTGCTGACCTCTTTAGCAAACACCGCAACGTCTCAGATTGCTGGCGGACTGTCAGAAACTACGAGAACGGAGTTTGGGGGCAAGCACTATATTACCGGAAACGTTTTTCTGCCAAACGGCAGTCCTGTAAACTCCAAAATCACCGTACGGCTTGCTTCTATGACTGGAGGCGAGGTAATTGCATCAACTGACGACCGAGGTAATTTTATTTTTAGCGGTCTTGGAAATGGTAACTATACTGTGACAGTTGTCGCAGGTAATGAGTATGAGACAGCTGTCCAACATGTTGAAATAGCTTTGTCAAGAGACTCGGTAGCACAATCATTTTCGGTGACCATACGATTGGACGAAAAGAAAAGGGATATTAGAAAACCTGGTGTGGTGAACTCTGAAAACGCCGTTGTTCCAAAAGTATCAATGGATCATTATAAAAAGGCGATAGGGCTTTCTAATGCAGGAAAACTAAAAGAAGCAATAAAAGAACTTGAGAACGCGATTGCTTCATACCCGCAATTCGTCGCTGCTCTAACGGAATTGGGCATTCTGCATATTAAGCTAGGCGATATGGATAATGCAGAGAAGTCCTTTCTGGCGGCATTGAATATTAATCCTGAAGCTTTCGAGCCACTTGTTAATCATGGTATCTTGCTTGTTCGTACAAAACGGTTCTCTGAAGCGGAAAATGTTTTACAAAAAGCAGTCAAACTAAAGAACGACTCTGCAATAGCAAACTATTATTTGGGTCGTGTCTTCGCAGGCCTTGAAAGGTACACGGAAGCGGAAAAGCACTATAAAATTGCGATTGATATTGGTGGGCCAACGGAAATGAATGAGGCACATCGAATGTTGGCAAGTGTGTATATAGAAACAGGCGATGATGCACAAGCTATAACGGCTCTGGAAACATATTTAAAGCTTGTTCCAAAAGCCCCTGATGCAGATAGGTTGCGTGAAGTAATTCAGCAGTTGAAAGGCAATAAACCGTAATTGATCCTCAGAGATGATACTTGAAGCATGACGGAGAGCTTAATAAGGATTTTACTGATTGAATATCAGCCGTTGGTGCGTCTAGGTATTCAGGTTGTCTTAGAAAAAGAAGAAGACCTTATTCTTACAGGACAAGCAGATTCTGCTGTCGCTGGTTTCGCCAAATTTCAAGAACTTTCTCCTAATGTTACGATATTGGGACTCAAACTACCCGATTCTTGCGCGATAGATGACCTCGATAATTACTTTGTAAATACACCGAAAGCTAAGATCATTGTCTTGGCGGAACATGCTGGCGATGCTGAGATCTCCCAAGCCTTAAAGAAAGGAGCCTCCGGGTATATATGTAAAGATGTGACCCCGCAAGAGCTGGTTGATGCGATAAGGACCGTTGCTGCAGGACGAAAATACATTCCCGGAAACATTGCACAGGTTTTATCTGAAAATATTGGCCGCGAAGAGCTTACGGCGACCGAATCAAATGTTCTTCGTATGATCGTTGGCGGTATGTCCAATAAAGAGATCGCGTTTGCGATGGATATCTCCGAGAATACGGTCAAATCGCACATTCAGAATATTTTTGGAAAGATCGGAGTTTCTGACCGCACTTCCGCCGCAACCACAGCAATAAAACGCGGGCTTGTAAGGGTGGATCTATGATCGAGATCAAAAATGAGCTAACCGAATATGCGGAAGCCCTTACATCAGGTGAAAGTGCAATTCTGCAAGAACTTCGCGAGCATTGCTACAAGCATTATGAGGATTCCTCAATGCTTTCGGGTTTTTTCCAGGGCCGCGTGTTGGCAATGCTTTCGAAGATGATAAGGCCAAAATATGTTCTGGAAATAGGGACATATCTCGGTTATTCCGCCCTTTGTCTTGCCGAAGGATTAATCGAAGACGGCAAAGTAATTACACTGGATGTACAGGAAGACACAAATGCTGTTGCGAGGTCTTTCGTTGAAAGGACAGATTACAAAGACAAGATAGAATTTCACCTCGGCGACGCACTTCAGATCATCCCGGAACTAACTGAAACCTTCGACCTAGTGTTTATTGACGCCGATAAGCCCAATTATTCCAACTATTACGATCTGGTCTTCGACAAAATTCGTCCTGGCGGATTCATAATTGCCGACAACGTACTCTGGAGCGGCCGCGTCCTCGAAAGCGAACAGGATGAGAACACAAAAGCGCTACATGACTTTAATCAAAAGGTTTTGGCTGACGGGCGTGTCGCAAATGTTCTTTTACCTATCCGCGACGGATTGATGGTGGCGATCAAGGAGATTTGAAATATCCAGGTTTAAGTCGAAGGACCTCTTGATCGTAGGACTTTATCTTGGATCAGTTCTGCTATTCTACTTCCTAGAATTTCGCACTCTTGTGATGGTGTTCACAGTCCCATGGAGTTTGCCACTGGCTATGTTTAGCGGTCTTATCTACCATGCTACCGTGAATGGTGAAAAGATCATTACAAGCGGAATGCTCGTCGGAGCCGTCTTAAATTCATTTATATTTATACTTCTACGTAGGCGTAAATAAACGGTTTTGATAGTACCTCACCTAAAAGTATTACTTCGTATTCACCGTAATTGATGATTACAATCAGCATCTGAATCGATAGACTCTATTTAATGGCTTTGCGGTTTGGCACCTTGAGAGAAGTTGCGTCAAGGAACCAGCGAGCAAATGTGAAAAAGGAGGATCGATAATGACGGCAAATTCAACAAAAACGAAACAAGTCAAAACAGTAGAGCGGATAGTTGCACCGCCTCCACCACATTGGGTAGGTGACGGTTTTAGGGTTCACGGATTTTTACCGCATGGGCCGCTTGATGCGGAGCGGATGAGTCCCTTTTTTCTGCTTGATTATGGCTCCAAATACACCTTTCAGCCGAGCGAAATACCTTACGGTGTTGGGTCGCATCCGCATCGCGGGTTTGAGACCGTAACCATCGCATACAAAGGCCGCGTTGCTCATCACGACAGTCGCGGTGGTGGCGGTGTGATCGGTGAAGGTGATGTGCAATGGATGACAGCGGGCAGCGGTTTGCTGCACAAGGAATATCATGAAAAGGAATTTGCACGCACAGGCGGCGAATTTCAGATGGTGCAGCTGTGGGTCAATCTACCGGCAAAAGACAAGATGACCGAGCCGCAATACCAGGCAATTACTAACGCCCAAATGGGAAGAAAGGAATTGCCGGGTGGCGGATATGTCGAGGTGATCGCGGGCGAATTTGAAGGCGTAAAAGGCCCGGCAACTACTTTCTCACCGGTACATCTTTACAACCTTAAACCGAAAGCCGGAGAGGAGGTAACGTTGAGCTTTCCAGCCGCATACACGACGGCTCTATTAGCGATAGAAGGATCGGCGACAATAAACGGCGAAAAGAAACTCGCGACCGATCACCTAGCGGTTTTTGCAAATGACGGCGAGGAATTTACCGTAAAGGCAGACGAGGATGCTGTTCTGCTTCTGATAAGCGGCGAACCGCTCAACGAACCGATCGCTCAATATGGTCCTTTCCTGATGAATACCAACGCACAGATCGCAGAGGCGATAGATGATTTCAGACAAGGAAAGTTCGGTTACCTTGCAGACTAACGATCTACGAGAGTACACTTGGGCGGCAATGATTGATCCTGTCGCAGTGAAACAAGGAAATGATCTTAAACAGGCCATCGCTTACGGTTCAGCCGCAAGCTTTGGCCTGATCTCTTCCGCCTTAGCGTGGATGTACACTAATTCACAATATCAGCACATTCCTCAAGTCACAGACACGGTGAATGAGATGATGACCTATGCAGAGATCATTGCTTTTGCTGTCATATCATATTTTGCTGCCGCATTGATGGTATGGAAGTTCGGTAAGAAGATAATGTCCTCCATTCCGACATGGATATTGATCTCATTACTTGGAGCACAACTTTTTACTTTCTCATTCTTTTTCCGGGTCTGGATCGTTTCTATACCGGCAAAGAGTCACTCAAACATTTTTTTGGATGAGACATTTTCCTTTCTTGAAATACTCCAATCTGCATTCATCTGCGGTGCAATTCTCTCTGTTCCTGCCTTGGTATGTTCGTTGGTTATGTTCCGGTTCATAACCGAAAGAAAGGAAAGTATGTAGTCCAAAAGTATTAGATATCGGTCATCTTAATAGATGGTTTCACAGAAGCGGTTTTTGTATAAACTTCTTGTATAGGCATTTGCTGATGAGAGCAGAAGCAAACAAGGAGGAAAAGATGATCAAGATAAGAAGATCGAACGAGCGCGGGCATGCTGATCACGGTTGGCTTGATACATATCACAGCTTTTCATTTGCTGATTACTACGATCCGCAGAATATGGGTTTTCGCGATCTGCGTGTGATAAACGAAGATTACGTTGCTCCGGCACAAGGCTTTCCGACGCACGGGCATCGCGATATGGAGATCGTTACTTACGTGATTGATGGCGAATTGTCGCATCGCGATTCGATGGGCAATGGAGAAACGATCCGTCCGCACGAGGTTCAGCGAATGACTGCCGGAACAGGCGTTTTGCATAGCGAGTTCAGCTCGCCAACCGATAAAACTCATTTACTGCAAATATGGATCTTGCCTGAAAAGCAAAACCTTGAACCAAGCTATGAGCAGACATTTTTTGCTCCTGAAGAAAAACAAGGCAAGCTTAAACTGGTGGCTTCCCGTGGCGGCGATGACGGTTCAGTTCATATCAATCAGGATGTGAAACTCTACGCGTCGATACTTTCGGCAGGTAACGAGATAGAATATTCGATACCGGATGGACGCCATGCGTGGATACAGTTGATAAGCGGCGAACTCGAAGTAAACGGAGAGACTCTGGAACCTGGCGACGGTGCTGCGATAAGCGAAGAGCATTTGCTCTCACTGAAAGCAACAAAAGACAAAACAGAATTCCTTCTTTTCGATCTGAATTAAAATGTGATCTGTAGAAAAGCTGGCTGCGGAAAAGCATCCGGCAGTCAGCTTTTCAAAAACAGAATATACCTGAACTATCGCTCGACGCTTGCCGTTACCTTTTCAATAAACTCACTTATCTTTCCATTCTCGATCCAGCGGGCGACAACTACTATGTCGTTATCTGGGTCAATATAGATGATGTTTGTTCCATTGCCTACATGGACAAATGCGGATTCAGGTGCTGCCGCATACATTTTCTTATCAGTGTTAAGGAACCAGTTCATAAAACCATAAGTCGGTTGTGCGGATGTCGGTGTTCTGGCTTGGCGATTAAAGGCTTCGGACAAAAGTTGTTTGTTTCCCCACTTTCCGTTTCTTGATGTGAGCAGCCCGAACCGAGCCATATCGTAGGCATTGATGAACATTCCGCCGCCCCAATGTCCGCCGCCGCTGACAGCTTGAGAAATTTGCCCGTCCATAATGACAAACGAATTCTCATATCCAAACCAACGCCAGGTATTTGAGGCTCCGATCTCATCCATTACATACTCTTTCAAAACTTGCGGTAGCGGCCTGCGCCAAACATTTTGCGCAGCAAGAGCAAGGACATTGACCCGGACGTCATTGTATTCATAGACCGCACCGGGTTCGTTCCTTTCCCGGCTGATCCATTTTGATGTATCACGGTCAGGCCTGTCCGCCCAGTCAAATTTTCCCCACAACGAGCCTTCCCAGTCGCTTGTCTGCCGAAGCAGATGATCCCATGTGATCTTGCGGTTATGGGGTGTCGCAAAAAGCTCAATGAAATGATCTTTTCCAAATCGTTCCTGAGCGTCAAATCTTTGTCCCGGCACATAAGATGCAACAGGAGAATCATAATCAACTACTTTATCGTTGAGGTCTTTTATCAAATTTCGATCAAGTGCCAAACCGACCGTGGTTGAGATAAAACTCTTTGTCACGCTGAATGTCATATCCACGCGAGACGGGTCACCCCATTCTGCGACAATATAACCGTTACGGATGATAATGCCAGTCGCGTTGCCACGCGCCTTGAACCTACCGATCGCATCGCCAAAAGGTTCCCTGCCAAATGATTGGTAGTGAGCCAGTTCAAGATCCCTTGTAGTTTTAGATTCACTTGCAACCGCAAAATCAATCGCTTCTTTGAGCTTGATTGGATCGAGTTTTGCTTGTTGAGGCGTTCGGCGATCCCACGTTCCTGCGGTCGGTACATAATGTTGCTGAGCTGAAACATGAACCGATAAAATTGACACGACAACAGCCAATGCGATCAGGCGAAAGCTCATATATATGTTCTTCATCTTATCTACTGAGTTATTTGATCTCTGTTGATTGTTCTGCAGCCATTTGCCAAACAGATCCGCGTTTCACAAAAATAGCAGTGTATCGTTCAGCAAAAGAATTTTCCTTTCCTTTATCATCGATGAGTTTGGCATCAAACCTTTCTGTTACAACTGCGGCCTTGCCATACACTCTAACAACTACATCGCTGTTTTTTCCGTAGATGAACTTAAATGTTCGTGCATTCATTTTGTGGAGTTCCTGAGCTTTGGTTGTGACCACACCCCTGAAATCCGTCAAACGAAAATCGTCACTAACGATACGGCTGTAAGAAGAAGTGTCTGCCGATACTATTGCTCTGTCATAGGCTTCGTTTGCTGCAGCTACAGCGATTTATGCTTTGCTTGGTTTCGTCTGAGCAACAACGAAGTGTGAGAACGCACCGAGAAAACACGCGAACACAATGACATTTATTACTTTCTGCATAACCGCAACTCCTTTAGGAACGAGAAGCCTTGATGATATCAGCGAACACACCGGCAGCCGTAACGTCCGCTCCCGCGCCTGCACCTTTTATAACAAGAGGCTGGTCATTGTAACGCGATGTATAGAAAAGAACGGCATTATCCTTACCGGAAAGATTTGCAAAGTTATGATCGGAGCTGATCTTTTGCAACCCGACCTTTGCTTTTCCGTCTGCAAGAACGGCTATATATTTCAGCGTAAGTCTTTCGGAGCGTGCTTCTTCGAAAAGCCTTCGAAAATGATCTTCGTTCCGCGCCATTTCAGAGTAGAAATCCTCAACCGAGCCTTGAAGGCAGCTTTCAGGAAGAAACGGGGTATTTTCAACCTCATCGATCTCCATGTCATAGCCTGCCTCGCGCGCAAGGATCAAGATCTTTCTGGCAACGTCAGTTCCGCTAAGGTCGAGACGCGGATCTGGTTCTGTATAGCCCTCATCTTGCGCCTGACGGACTATGTCGGCAAACGGCCGCGAGCCGTCATAGTTGTTGAATACATAATTCAGAGTGCCGGATAGAACAGCTTCGATACGATTAACGCTGTCGCCGCTTTGGATAAGGTCGCTAAGCGTGCTTATGATCGGAAGGCCGGCGCCGACATTTGTTTCGAAATAAAAGTTGGCGTTATATTCCCGAGCCAGTCTTTTCAGCTTTTTATATCTCGCCAGCTCGGATGAACACGCTATCTTGTTGCAGGCAATGACAGCGACACTCCTTTCAAGAAGCTTGGGATATGTCTCGACAACCTCAGAGTTAGCCGACAGGTCAATAAAAACAGAATTTCGAAGATTTTGTTTACCGATCGCGTCAGTAAACTTATGAATATCGGTTTCTTCACCTTCGACAAGTCGTTCTGTTATGCCGCCAAGCTCCAATCCTGTTTCTGAAAGAAGACCGCGGCGGCTGTTTGCAAGACCTATAACCCGCAAGTTCAAATGCATCTTTTGCGAAAGAAAATCTGCTTGAGATGCGATCTGTTCAAGTAGCCTGCGGCCAACCGTTCCTACTCCTGCGATATATAGATTGATCTGCTTTTTGCCATCAGAGAAAAACTCCTCATGAAGTGCGTTAACAGCTTTGCGGACGTCACGAGAAGTTATTATTGCCGAAATATTTCGTTCAGAAGAACCCTGTGCGATAGCATGAATATTTATCCCATTGTAGGCGAGTGTCATAAACATGCGGCCACTGATGCCGGTATGGGCCTTCATGTTGTCACCAACGAGTGCGAGTATGGAAAAGCCCTTCTGCACGTCAAGCGGCTCGATCTTTCCGATCTTTATCTCGTTTTCAAACTCCTGATCGACAACGGCTCTGGCCATCTCTGCGTCGCGCTCATCCACGGCAACGCAGATCGAATGTTCCGATGAGCTTTGAGTTATTAGAATTACGTTTATCCGCGCTTTTGACAGAGCGTCGAACAGACGCTTGGAAAATCCCGGAATACCTACCATTCCGCTGCCCTCGAGGCTTAAGACGGCGATGTTGTCAATACTTGTGATGCCGCGGACAACATCCTCTTTCGAACCTGCTTCAGTCTTGACGAGTGTTCCGTGACCCTCAGGGTCAAAGGTATTTTTGATCCACATTGGAATGCCTTTTGACATCACCGGCTGAATGGTCGGAGGATAAATTACCTTTGCGCCGAAATGCGAGAGTTCCATTGCCTCGCGATAATTTATCTGCGGGATCTGTCTTACCTTACGGACAAATCGAGGATCGGCCGTCATCATTCCACTTACATCGGTCCAGATCTCCAGAACGTCGGCATCAGTAGCCGCTGCAAAAAGAGCGGCTGTGTAGTCCGAACCGCCTCTGCCCAATGTGGTGGTAGAACCGTTAGAAGATCTCCCGATGAATCCCGGAGCGACAAAAAGGTCGGCCTTCGTGTTTAGAATACGTTCTGCTATTGCCGCATAGGTTTTATCACGGTCAACCGAAGCAAAACCAAAATTAGAATCAGTGAAAATGATGTCACGCGAATCTACCCATTCATTTCTGAGACCAATATAGTTCAGCTTCTCAGAAATGATACGAGACATCACCAACTCACCAAAGCTCAGCAATTTATCCAAAGTTCTTCCGGATAATTCCTGAATGCGGCGAACTCCCTCGTATACGTTCTCAAGTTCGGCGATCGCAGCGTCAACAAATTCATCAAGTTCGCTCGGAACGATATCGGGGAACAGTTCTCGTATCGTATTCCTGTGTTTTTGTTCTGTCTCTGAAACGATCTCAAGATACCCATCATCGGCAACCTCAGCCAAACGGCCGGCTTTTATCAATGCGTCCGTTGTTCCCTGGAGTGCGGAAAAAATAAGGACACGTTTTCCACTAACACCGTCAGAGCTGACAATGGCTATAACCTTTTCTATATTTTCTGCGTTGGCTACTGATGAGCCGCCGAATTTTTGAACTTTCATACTGCTTGACCTCGCGGTCGATCATGACTCAAGACTTAATAAAATATCCTTAACAGTTTGGTAGCTGGTGCCGATCTCGATACTCCATTTTGGAATCTTTTCCAGATCGAGAATTGACGCAGGAGCTTCGATCTTCATTCCAAGGATCTTTTCGACCGAGTCGAACTTCACAGGATGAGCGGTTTCGACAACTATGCCTTTGTCCTCCGCGAAGAATTCCTGATGGCGTGTCAACGCGGCAAAAGCCACCGCACCGTGAGGGTCGAGGATGTATCCAAATCTATCGTGAACCGAGCGGATCGTCTCCGCAGTTTCTTCATCTGAAATACTGTATGACGCGATCATTCTCCTAAGCTTGTCCGTGTCACCGCCGAAAAGCTCCACTATCCTCACAAAATTACTCGGGTCGCCTATATCCATTGCGTTGGATATTGTCGGAACAGAGGGTTTCGCTTCAAAAGATCCGGTCCGGATAAATCGTGTGAAAACATCGTTTGCATTGCACGCTGCGACAAATGACCGCACTGGCAAACCTGAGCGATAAGCGAGGACGGCTGCGGCGATATTGCCAAAATTTCCGCTAGGAACTGAGAACACAGGTGGTTCTACATCTTTCCACTGTTTGACGGCCAAAAAATAATAGATCTGCTGCGGCAGCCATCGCGCAACATTTATTGAATTTGCCGAGGTCAAAAAAAGCTTTGATCCCAGATCAGTGTCGGCGAGAGCTGTCTTGGCCAATCGTTGGCAATCATCAAAGTTGCCATTAACTTCAAGCGGAGTCACATTGCTTCCGCAGCGTGTGAGTTGGAGTTCCTGAATGCGGCTAACCAAACCTTTTGGAAAAAGAATTACTACGTCAACGCCGTCAGCATCTGCAAACCCATTTGCCACAGCTCCCCCCGTATCGCCTGATGTCGCAACTATAACGACCGGCCGCTTTGAAATATCTCTGGCGAAATATTCCAAGCAGCGACTCATGAATCTTGCCCCGACATCCTTGAACGCAAGGGTTGGTCCGTGAAACAGTTCCAGTACTGAGATGTTTTCATTCAGGGCAACAAGCGGAAAATCGAAGCTGACTGTTTCTGTGCATATTTCTGCGAGAACATCGTCCGGCAAGCTGTCGGCGACATAGGGCCGCATAACATTGAACGCAATTTCTTCGTTAGACAGCTCGGGCAGTGATGCCAGAAATTCGTCCGAAACCGTCGAAAGTTCCGCTGGAAAATACAGGCCTTTGTCATCGGGCTGGCCAATGATGGCAGCGTCGCGAAACGAAACCGAGGCCGATCGGTGGTTTGTGCTAAAGTATTGCATTTATGATTCGGAGACAGATCCTTGTTCTTCCGATACGCTATGATAATACCATTCATGGACTTATGAAAATATGAATGACATAACAGTTTCTTCTCCGGCCACAGTTTCTAACGTAGTATGCGGGTTTGATTGTCTCGGGTTCGCGCTTGATCAGCCATTTGACAAACTGAACATACGAAAAGCAGATGAAAAAGGGATCAGTATAGTAAATAACGATGCCTTTGGACTGCCGACCGATCCGCAGATGAATGTGGCGGGTGTGGCGGTTTCGGAAATGCTTCGTGTTGCAGGTATTGATCAGGGACTGGAGATCACATCAACAAAAAGCATAAAGCCCGGCAGCGGTATAGGGTCGAGCGCGGCAAGTTCTTGCGGAGCGGTTGTTGGTGTCAACGAACTCCTTGGCCTGGGATTCTCGAAAGGAGAACTGGTGGAGTTTGCTATGCACGGTGAAATGCTTGCGTCAGGAGCACGTCATGCCGACAATGCTGCTCCTTGCATTTACGGTGGTTTTGTTCTGGTCAGGTCAGTTGACCCACTTGATATTGTCGAGCTTTCGTGTCCGGCGTTGTGGGCAACCGTGATCCATCCTCAGATAGAGATAAAAACTGCGGAAGCTAGAGCGATTCTTCCTAAACAAGTGCCGCTTAGTTCCGCTGTTCGCCAGTGGAGCAATCTCGGTGCTTTCGTTGCGGCTTTATCAAGCGGCGATCTTGATCTGTTGAACCGTTCGATGGAGGACGTAATAGTTGAACCTGTCAGAAAAAGCCTTATTCCTCATTTTGACGAAGTGATGAAAGCAGGACGCTCAGCCGGTGCAATTGGCGGAGGCATTTCGGGTTCCGGGCCTTCGATGTTCCTTTTAGCTGAAAATGAGAATTCGGCTCGATTGATAGAACAAGCTATACGAAGCGAGTATTCAGCTACCGGTATAGAGTTCAACACATATGTTTCCGGAATAAAAAGCGGCGGAGTAAGTATTTTATAAGACCATCGGTTTAGAAAAATATTTAAGCACTTCTTTTTTGGAAACAATGTATTTAGGCAAGAAAAGGTATGCTTTCTGTGATCTCGTAACACCTAATTTAGCAAAACGAGTGCAAACCATTGGAGCATAGATCAAGTCAAAGTAGTATAGAATTAGAAATATGTTGACCCGCGAATTGGAAGAAACTCTGAGCTTTGCTGTTGATCAGGCTGTAAAATACCGTCATGACTACGTCACACTGGAACATCTGCTATACGCTTTATTGCAGGATACAGCCGCCCGCGACATTCTCTTCAACTGCGGTGCGCGCATCGACCTGATCGCAGACTCACTGGAAAAATATTTTGAGGAATCTCTCGAAAGAATGCCCGCCGGTCAACAGGCAATGCCGGAACTGACCGCAACGTTTCAGTCAACCATAAATTACGCGGTGCTTCAGGCAGAAGGCAGCGGACAGAATATGGTAGATGGCGGTAACATACTTGCTGCTTTTTATCAGGCGGAACAAAGCTACGCTGTTTATCTTCTCTTACAGCACGGCGTCTCTCGTTTGGATATTCTTAATTATATATCTCACGGTATTTCGAAATTAGGTAATGAAACACCTGTTCCTGAAGGATTTGACGCCGAGGACGAGAACGAAACGGAACAACATGGAGCGTCTGCCAGGCCGCTGACAAACTTTACAGTTGAGCTGGTAGCAAAAGCCGCGGAAGGACTTATCGATCCTATAGTTGGGCGCGATGAAGAGATAGAACGAACGATCCAAGTTTTGTGCAGGCGGAAAAAGAACAATCCCTTGTATGTCGGAGAACCGGGTGTTGGTAAAACGGCTTTGGCGGAAGGGCTGGCGTTAAAGATAAGCGAAGGCAATGTTCCCGAGGTGCTTGAAGACGCAAAGATCTTTGCACTCGACATGGGAGCGGTTCTCGCCGGTACGCGTTATCGCGGCGATTTCGAACAGCGGTTCAAGGCGATATTAAACGAACTGAAAAAAGAAAAGAACGCGATCCTTTTCATAGACGAGATACACACCATCGTAGGAGCCGGAGCGGTTTCCGGTGGAGCGATGGATGCATCGAACATTTTAAAACCCGCTTTGGCTGCAGGCGAATTACGATGTATTGGTTCGACAACATTTTCTGAATACAAGACCGCCTTTGACCGCGACCGCGCTCTTGCCCGCAGGTTTCAAAAGATCGACATTGGTGAACCAACGATAGACGAAACTTTTGAGATCCTGAAAGGCTTAAAGAAATTTTACGAGAAACACCACGAGGTCAAGTACACCGATGAAGCATTGCGGAGTGCTTCAGAACTTGCAGGTAAATATATCAATGACAAGTTTTTGCCGGATAAGGCAATCGATGTGATAGATGAGGTAGGAGCATCGATCAAACTGCTGCCGGTAAGTCGCAGACCAAAACGCGTTTCTGTTCAGATGGTGGAGAACACGGTTGCACGCATGGCAAAGATCCCACCTAAGACTGTCGTGTCAGATGAGAAAGAACGCCTTCGTTCGCTTCGCGATGATCTGAAGCGTTTTATCTTCGGGCAGGACGAAGCGATCGATAAGGTCGTTGATGCAATTCAAATATCACGTGCCGGTCTGGGACACGAAACCAAACCTGTGGGTTCTTTTCTTTTTTCAGGGCCGACCGGTGTCGGGAAAACAGAGTTGTCAAAACAGCTTGCTGAAACTCTAGGCGTTGAATTTTTACGCTTTGACATGAGCGAATATGCCGAGGCTCACACAGTTTCCCGGCTCATCGGAGCGCCGCCTGGATATGTCGGGTTCGATCAGGGTGGTTTACTGACGGAGGCGATAATGAGAACTCCGCATTCCGTTCTTGTGCTTGATGAAATAGAAAAGGCTCATCCAAATCTTTTTAATCTACTTCTTCAGGTAATGGATTCTGCAACGCTGACGGACAACAACGGAAAGAAAGCAGATTTTCGTAATGTCATTTTAATAATGACGACAAATGCCGGAGCTCGTGAGCTTTCATCCGGGGGAGTTGGCTTTAGGAATCAGACTGAGACAAAAGGAAGCGCTCGCGGCGCGATAGAAAGAACTTTTACTCCGGAGTTTAGAAACAGGTTGGACGCTTGGGTTGCGTTCAAGCCGCTTGATATCGATGTGATCGGGTCGATAGTTGATAAATTTATCAGAGAGCTTAACGGACAGCTTTCTGAGAAACGGGTGATCGTCAGATTAGATGAGAGTGCGAGAACATGGCTTGCCGAAAACGGATTTGATGCACGTTACGGAGCCAGACCGATGTCACGTCTGATACACGAACGAATCAGACAGCCGCTCGCAAATGAGATCTTGTTTGGAAAGCTTACAGAAGGCGGAAGTGTTTTGGTTACAGAGAGTGAAGATGGTATTAAACTTGAGTTTTGATCTCATCATCAAGAAAGTAAAAAGGCTCGGCGAGTATATCGTCGAGCCTTTTTAGTGTGTGCTTGTAAATCGAATGCGGGTGTTATTTCTTTGCCGCTTTCTTTGGAGCAGCTTTTTTAGCAGGAGCTGCTTTCTTCGGAGCTGCGGCTTTTTTAGCAGGAGCTGCTTTCTTTGCCGGAGCCGCCTTCTTCGGAGCTGCGGCTTTTTTAGCAGGAGCTGCTTTCTTTGCCGGAGCTGCTTTCTTCGGAGCCGCTGCCTTTTTAGCAGGAGCTGCTTTCTTGGCCGGAGCCGCCTTCTTCGGAGCCGCTGCTTTTTTAGCAGGTGCGGCTTTCTTCGCTGGTGCTTTTGTTGCTGGTTTTTTTGTTGCCATATTTCTAGTCTTTCAAAGTTGATTTAGTTAAAGCTTAAGTAACCGTTTTATAACGTATCACAACTTTATGAAATTGTGTAAAGTTTTTCTTTAAGTTTTAGCTTCTATGTGTAAGAAAAATTGAGATGTTACCTCACGAGAGTTTCCGTTTCATTGATCGCGTAGTAAGTAAATTTTTTTGTATCGATCTGTGATGGCAATTTGCTGCGGCGATCATTCTTCTTCCTCTAATACCATTGCAGATATTTTTCTATTCTCGTTTACTTCAACACGCCAAAGTAAAGATCGTTTCGGAGTCTCTGAGAGGTAACGGTAAATGGTTGTTTTTTCAATAGTTTCCGTGCCGACAAGGCGAGAGTTCTTTACTGCACCAAAATCTTTAAGTCTGCTGTTTGCTGAGATTATTCGTGGTGAAGATTGTGTTCGGAACAATTGTGGCGTCAGCAATTCTTCACTAGGCGTACCTGCGATGAAGTTGTTGATCGAGGTGACGATCTGCTTGTCTATCTCATTGTCATCAATTTTTATCGCCTTCATTTTTTTTATCGACAAAGATGAAATAAAAATTTTTGCAATGCCTGATGCAAGCATTCCTCCCATTCCTATCTCACCTAAATTTGTTAGAGCGATGACACTGACATCATCATCAACGTAACGAAAGATCGCTGCGCCAAAACCAGCGGTCTGTCCCGTGTGACCGATCAGTTTATGTCCACGCACATCAGAGATGCGCCAGCCCAAGCCATACGGAGAAAGTTTTCCGTCATTGAAAGTGAACTGTGTCCACATTTCTTTTTTGCTCGACGGTTTTAAAAACTTATCTCCGCGAAGAGCTGCTTCCCATTTTGTCATGTCGCTGATCGTGGAAACGATGGAACCGGCGCCCATAAGATCTGTAAGATTTCCGTCTCGTCCTGAAAGGCTTCCTCGTTGCCATTCATATCCTGTTGCTCTAAGAGGGATTATGAACTGCGGATCTCGATCGGCAGTTTTGGTCATGCCCAGAGGTTTAAAAATTCTCTCCTGCATGAACTCCATAAAGGGTTTTCCGCTCTGAGTTTGAATAATATATGCCAACAGATTGTAACCGCTGTTGCTGTATATATTCTTTTCGCCCGGAATGAATTCTAAAGGATACGGAGCGAGCTGCTCAATAAAACCTTCCATGCTTACACGTCTGGACAAATTAAAACCTGACAAGCTTGAATAACTTTTGATCCCAGACGTATGCGTAAGAAGATGCCGGACGGTCACATCGGCCCATGCTGACGGTGTGTTTGGCAGATACTTTGATATGCGTTCGTCCAGATCGACCTTTCCTTCTTCCACAAGCAGCATGATGCCTGCAGCCGTCATTTGCTTTGAGACGGAACCTATTTCAAACACGGTCTCAGTAGTTGCCAGCACATTGAACTCAACGCTCGCTACTCCGTAAGCCTTTATCTTTTCCACCTTGCCGTTCTTTACAACAGCTACGGCAGCACCCGGAATGTTTCTTTCCCTAAGACGTTCTTTTATCAGATCATCTACACGATCTGCCTGCGCAGATAATGTAAAAAGGAGAACGACCGAAAGAGCTAGCAAGGATGTTCTGAAAAATGTGATTCTCATAGTGTGAACAATTTAGCGATCTACCTGCTTTTCAAATAATAGATAGTATCCAAGATCATTTTCCGCCGATTGGATCGCCGGGCGGTGGTGTTAAAACTTCCGGAGCCTTACGCTGGTCAGCTGGACGAGCTAGGAATAGTTCTATGTCTTTGGCCAATGCCGCATTGAATGATGCCGATTCACCCGTCTCTTTGCTTTGTCGTAGTGTGGTCATGAAAGAACTGAGTGACGATAAAGCAACAACTCTGACGTGCTGATCTGCGTTTGCATTAACAGCCAGATCCATAAACTGACCGACCACAACATTTCTTATCGTCAACTGAATGTTCGACTGATAAGACGACATGTTTGTTGTTGGTTTTGCAGCTTGCGCCAAAATAGCTTCGGTAACTTCACGAAAATGCGGATATGATCCGTCACGCATATTAAAGGAGATCATTCTTGCGGCACGCGCAGGATTGAGGAGGCTGCTGACGGTCATTGAAGCCGCTATCTCTGCCATCCCTAGCGGATCAAGAAGAGGATCACTTCGTTTTGCAAAAAGCTCAGAGCGTTCTGATCTGGTTCCGGGCGCTGTCGGCGGAATCAATCTAAGTATGCGTTCGGGTACCGCTAATTCTTGCGGTTCCAATGTCATTAAAAGAGAGCTTATTGCATCACGTTGTTTTTCCGGTGCTACTATTTCCGCGACCTGTGATGGAACCGGACCCGATGAGGACCTGACGGAGAATGTATAGTTAACACCACCGACCGACTTTGCCGCTGCCGCTATCTGATAACGATGATGAAGATAAAGCGGGACTAATTTGTTCTCAAGTTCTGACAACGGCGTTCCAACAGGAATATTTTGCAAACCAAAATTTTCTATCCCGATCCTGCGAACATTCATTTCATGCTTAAGACGAGCAACCGGATCAGGACCGTTGTCCCAAAGGTTTGCAAGCGGATGAGCGCCGCCTGCGGGTCGAGCGTCCTGATCGGTCAGAAAAAGCATCCCCTCAGCTATTCCTTTATTTATGATCTTCTCAAGTTCGGCATCTTCATTCACATTGTTCTGAAACTGTTTGTAGGCATATGTGACGGCAAACTTATCAAACTCGCCAATATTCACATCATAGGCATTTGAAAAATCAAGGCGGCCGTTCTTAATGCTTACATTCGGTGCGGGATAATCCATTACTGATGCATCACCATAAGCGCTGCCCGCAAAATTATGAGCAAAACCGAGAGTATGCCCAACCTCATGCGCCGAAAGCTGTCTAATGCGCGCGTATGACATTGTTGTGATCTCTTCAGCAGAAAGTCCCGAAGATAGATATCCGATGTCAGGTGTTGAACCGATGTTGCAGAACTCATTCGTTTCACCATACTGCGGTAAGAGTCCGGTACCGATGAGGAAATCCTGTCTAGCCCGCTGTGAATCCAGTGTTACAATACCTCTCAACACCTCGCCAGTTCTAGGATCGACAACACTATTTCCAATTGACCAACCGCGGGTCGAACGATGAACCCAATTGATCACGTTATAGCGAATGTCCATTGGGTCAGCATCTGATGGCAAAACTTTTACCTGAAAAGCATTCTTAAAACCTGCTGCCTCAAATGCCTGATCCCACCACGCTGCCCCTTCAACCAGAGCTTTTTGGATGTCTTTCGGAGCTCCGTTATCAACATAAAAGACGATCGGCTTGATGGCTTCGCTTACCGCTGCATTTGGATCTTTTTTCTCCAGACGAAAGCGTCTGATCCAGCGCTGTTCCAGATCTTCGTTTATATCAGTTCCGTAATCGTAAAAGCTCATTGCGAAAACACCCGCGCGCGGATCGTATTTTCGGGGACGATAATTATCGTCGGGAAGTTCGACAAAGGACTGGCGCTGCCGAACGGTCACGTGTCTGCCCATAGGAGTGACCTGGTTGACAGCTCCGCCCGAACCTGAATTTGATGTGAGAGTTGTCGTTACTTCGACCTCAGTGTTTTTCGGAAAGCCTTTAGTGTTTGGCAGATACAATGCACTGCGTGATTCATCGAAAGAATAAGTCCCGCCTCTTGCTGCCGTTAGCCTTTCAGCAACACCATGAGCATCTCTGATGAAAAAGCTAGTGGCATCGACCAAAAACCGGTCTCCTTCCGATGCTTCAATTTTGAATCCCCATATGACCGAACGTGCGAACGATTCTTCAACAGAGCGCTTTTGTTCTGCTTCTCCCGACAGAGCCCGAAAACGATAGTTTGGTTGAATGAGAAGAATCTTGTTACCAGCACGTTCAAAAAAGACGGCTCTTGTAGAACCGGGTTGCCCGCGGTCGAGTCCGATAGCGTTGGAGCCAACTCCGGTCGGTAATGACACTAGATGAAGAAATTCCTTGTTAAAGGAAGTCACTTCAAGGAATATCTTTCCATCCTCGCTGTTTACATAGATCGGAATAAAGCCGTCGATCTTTTGAGCGTTTTCTGTGAGGGATGCAAACGTACGTTTTTGAGGAGCCTGACCGACCGAAAGCGTGGCGAACAAGACCAATAGACACAAAGAAGCAAAAATCGTTTTCATAATTGAGATCCGAATCAAAGGAAGTAAGGGAAAGTTTTAGCGAAAATATCACTTGTTGCGCGGCAGAATCAAGTTTGCCGTATTGCGGCAACGCCAAATTTCGGTCACTTGGGGAGAGCGATACGCTTTTCAAAAAACCGACCAACGAGCTATCGCTTCCCCGTATTTCTCAAAGTAACGATCAGCGCGTCGCCGATCTTTCGCTCACCATTAGTATCTGAAGGTGTATTCACAAGCTTACCGTCCAAGACCATGGCGGTAGAGCCGCCTCCGTCAAGATTCATCGCATCAACCGCGTCTATCGACAAAAGGTAATCTGCCAATTCCTGTAATGTCATTCCGACGCTGACGCCCGGCTGACGGCCATCAACAGTTACTAACAAAAGCTTTCCGTCCTTCAGTTTTGCTACCGCGGTTCGCGGATGACGCGATTCTGCAAAAGAGCGTGCGGCTTTTTCTTGTTGCCAAGTCAGTTCAACGCGACCGTCCCTTAGCAACAGACTCACTCCTGCAACCGCATCTTCTATACGGCCAATGTCGTCCAGCTCATACCCGTCCGATCTTTTGCGTGTGGCTTCAACGCGAAAGACGTTTGCTTTTCGGCCTGCTTTTGCAGCTCTTTGCAGACCGGATCTTTGATCTCCGCATGTGACAGCAACAAAACCATCAGAGGGAATGCGCAAACTTCCTGCCTGCGACACGGTTCTTATACGTTCGTTTGAAACGGCAACCTCAACACATCCTGCCTTTGCCAAAGTTGTCTTGTGAAACTCCTGGGTAAAGACGATCAGCTCGTTTTCTTTTATTTCGCGGTTGAGTCCATTTACCAGAAAAGTTTCTTTGCCGATCTCCAGTTGAAATTCTGCAATGGGGCGAAAGAATGAGACACGCGTGGCAGATGAATGATTCGCTATTGCCAAAGTAATGCGTTCATTGCTTCCTTCACTTAGCACCTTTCCGTCTATCATGAAAAAGTTTGCCGGTTCTCCTGCAAAGATGCTTGTATCAAGACGAAAGAAACCTGCGTTGACAGCTGCGACTGCTCCGTAGCGCGCAGCTATTGACGATGTGGTCTCAGTTCCGATCACGGTGTCGAGAGCCATCTTTGCGTCAATGCGCACCTTTGACAGATCCAGACGCAAAAGATCGATCTTTACCGGATCGTTTCCGATCTTATGATCGGCACGTGCATATTCGACACCATCATGAACTGTTCTAAACTCTTGAGCTTTGACCTGCGAGCCGCATCCAAAAACAAAAGCCGTGACGAACACAGCCGTACAAAATGCAAGCATTTTGTGCCTGAGAAAAAAGCTAGTCATAAATGAAAAGTTATTGCTCATAAATGTACAAAAACGCCAAAGAAAGATCTTTCTATGATCTAAGCGTCTGTAATAATTTTTTCTGTTCGCTTCACACCTAAAGCAATGCTTTCATCTCTGTAACTAAATGGATGCCATCCGACCGTCCAATCGTAGGCCTCAGTTCCACGAAACTGTTTCTTATAATCGTAAAATGACCTTCCCTCATAAGAGTAGCCCAGATAATAAACTGTGCGGCCTGTTTCTTTTGCAAATTCGAGCTCTTTCAGCAATGTAAATATCCCCAGACCGCGGCGAAGTTCGGTCGGTTCAAACATCGCATAGATGCCGGAGTTTGCTTTGTGGCCGACGCTGAAATAACTGACGGCGAGAAGCTTGGCAGCATCTCTGACATTGACCTCCATTATTTCACACGGAGCGGCATCAGCATGTTCGGGCAAGAATTCAAAGATCGAAGGTGGAACATTCTCACGAAAGCGAGTTTTATGGCGATGAAAAAGTTCTACAGATTCATCTGTTAGCTCAAAAGGTTTTACGCTACATAAGAGATCACGGTTTCGCGCCAGGTTTCGCCGATGGCTTTTAGACAGTGAAAGTTCCTCAAGGCTTATTCGAAGAGGGACGACGCGGCGTATTTCGTGGTCATGTATCCCAATGTTGTAACGAAAAAAATAAGATCCAAAATGCCGCCATCCTTCGGACCAAAGCTCGTCCATTTCAGCCGGTTGAATATGGTCTGCAGAAAACTGCTCGTTTATGAACGGAGAGCCGTCAAACATATGACGTATTATAGGACTTTCACAGGTCAGTGCGGAACCACCACATGACGTCGGTTGCATTTTCACCAATAGAGAAAAAGAACCCTGTGTAGGGGTTTGTTTGAAATAAAAACATAAAAGTCCGCCTATTCACTTGGGTTTATCATCGGCTGGGATTATCATTCGTCCAAAGAACTTTTTTATCATGACAAAACGCAAAACAGGTTACAAGATGGTCGGCGTCAGTGACATCCGGGATGTGAATCAGACCGTATTTCTCCATCTTATCAGGGAGCGTCAACCAATTTCGCGTGCTGACATAGCAAAATTGACGGGTTTGCGGCCTGGAACGGTCTCTTCGATCGTAAACCGTCTGATCAAAAAAAATCTGGTGTTTGAAGGAACCGAAGGACCTTCCAGCGGTGGCCGCCCTCCTAAAAATCTTTATATCAACGGAGAAAGTTTCTATGTCTTAGCTGTTGATATAGGTGTTTTGGATACCGCTTTTGCGGTTAGCGATTTTAACGGCAGGATCCTCAAGCAGCGTTCGATTCCAAGCGAGGGTGACCCAACGCGGTTCTTGACAAAACTTGCATCTGAGATATCCAAACTCAGGAAAGAGCACTTTCCTCGTTCAAGTTTCGCCGGTGTCGGCGTGAGTGTTCCGGGTCTTATAGATCGTGAAACAGGTACGATAGAGGTGTCTCCAAATCTGGAATGGCGCAACGTTCCTTTAAGGAAAACGCTTGAAGAAAAATTGGGTCTGCCTGTTTTTGTCGAAAACGACGCGAACGCAGCGGCCTTTTCCGAACTTTGGTATGGTCCGCGAGAAGGTAATGGTTCCCGGACGCTTCTGTTTGTTCTCGTCGTTGAAGGCTTAGGAACAGGTCTGATAATCAATGGAGAATTGCGCGTCGGCCCGCGGTTTGGTCTTGGCGGCTTTGGACATATGAGCATCGATCCGAACGGAGAGTTATGTTCGTGCGGCCGACGCGGCTGTTGGGAGACATTTGCATCTGAACGCGCAACGGTTGAACGCTACCACCGTGTTACGGCAAAACAAGGCCTGCCTCTTGTCGGCCTTTCTGAGATGATCGCAAAGGCAAATGCGGGTGACGAGATGGCGATGCAGTCAATTAAAATAACTGCGGAATATCTTGGCGAGGGTATCTGCAACCTGGCTCACGGGATCTATCCCGAGACGGTTGTCATAGGCGGCAACATCATCGGAGCGTGGCCGATACTCGAACCGATCATACGTGAGCGGGTGAAAAGCCGGTACATTGTTTCGCCTAAACAGATAAACATTAGAACTGCCAGTGTTCAGCGTCCGAGCCTTTTTGGGGCCATTCCCGTCGCCTTGCAGAATTATTTTCGCTCACCCGGCGACAGACAGGCATTCCGGCCTCAGTGGACTGAAAGCGATTAAAAAAACATTGACACCCACTAAAGTTTGTGTTACAAATCACTTTATCTTCGGTGCGAAGAAAGATTGGCAAAATTAAAACATGGCGATATTTATTGGACTGAAAGTGGTTTATCGACCTCCGAGGCAGCCGGTAAATATTCTTTGAGCAGTTCTCGGATGCCGGCGAAAAAGAACCTGAATTTTCGCATTCAGGATTTTCCTGTAACACGCCGGACAGAACGCATTCTCAGCACGTAAAATAATTGGTCACTCCAACTTTAGACAGGAGATGTGATCAATGGAAATGGATTTATACGGTTTGATTCAAAGACTTAGTCATCGACCAAGAGAAAGTTCATCTCTCGCGGATCAGGACAGGTCAAACACCCGGCAAGAAAAAAAGACCGCAAAAGTAGAAGAGCAGAGGGAACAATATGAACCTTCATCCTGTTGATCAGATCATTGTCGTGATCTATCTGGCTGCGATAATGGGAATCGGCTTCGCCATGAAGCGGAAAGCCGCTAAAGGAATGTCATCCTATTTTCTCGGCGGGCGTCAGCTTCCCTGGTGGGCTTTGGCAATGTCGGGCTCATCCAGCTATTTTGATATCACAGGTACGATGTGGATCGTTTCCACGTTTATCGCTCTGGGGATGAAAGGCATGTGGGTTCACATGCTGTGGGGGTTTCCGATAACAGCATTTTACCTGGCTTACATGGGTAAATGGATCCGCCGCTCTGACGCGATGACCGGAGCGGAATGGATGAGGACACGTTTCGGCACCGGAAGATCAGGCGACATCGCCAGGCTCTCATACACTCTCTTTGCAATTCTTACAATAACTGCCCTGCTTGGCTATGGCGCGATAGGCATGGGCAAATTTGGTTCGATCTTTCTTCATTTTGAACCTTGGCATTTCAATATCGGCAGCACCGTTCTTACGCTTAGTTCTGAGAACATATGTGCTTTTCTGATACTTGGAGTAACAGGTGCATACGTAATTCTTGGTGGTTTTCACGGCATTGTCCGTGTTGAGATCGTACAGACGATCGTGTTGAGCATCGGAGCTATTCTCTTTTCCATTGTAGGATTTGCTCATTACAACAGCGAGATGTTTGCAGCAAACATTCCTACGGGTTGGAGCGACATATGGCCTTCGTGGAGGCCGGACGCTTTTCAGGGTTTGGTATCAGGCGGAACGGATTATTCGCTGTTCGGAGCCCTGGTTGCCGTATGGGTAGCAAAGGGACTATTGCTGTGCCTCAGCGGGCCTGAGCAGCTTTATGATTTTCAGAGATTTTTGGCCGCAAAGGACGAGCGTGATGCGGCAAAGCTCGGAGCTCTGTGGGGTGTGATACATACAGTAAGATGGCCATTCGCAATGGCGATAGCAGTGATGGCGATCATGGGAATCGGCGACGCAACTCTTGATTCACAGCTTAGAGCCGATCCTGAAACCGCACTTCCCGTCATTATCGGAGAGATGCTTCCAATGGGGCTGGTCGGTTTTATGCTGGCCGCATTGTTGTCGGGCTTTCTTGCGACATTTAGTTCGACAGTTAATGGTGGAGCCGCGTATCTGGTAAAGGATATTTATCAAAGATATATAAATCCGGATGCGGACAACAAAAAGCTGGTAAGGGTAAGCTACTTTTCCTCGACATTGCTGATTCTGACAGGACTGGTCATATCCATATTCGGAACGTCAATTAATACAGCATTTTTATGGATCTTCGGCACTCTTGCTGCAGGCATTTTGCCGCCTAATGTTTTGCGGTGGTATTGGTGGCGATTGAACGGTCAAGGGTATGCCGCCGGTGTATTTGGCGGAATGATATTGTCGCTCGGACAGGTATTCTTCGATCAGTTCGTTTTTGCCGAACCACTTCCTCTTTATATCGGGTTTCCTGTGATAGCCATAGCGTCCACGCTGCTAACCATTGTAGTAGCAATGCTAACTTCGCCAACAGACAGCGAGACCTTGAAGACCTTTTATAGAAAAGTACAGCCGGCTGGGCTATGGTCGCCCGTCAAGAAAGATGTGTTGGAAGAAGACCCGGAATTCAAGAAGCAGTTGCCTTTTGCCGTCGAATTCTTTAACACGATCATCGCAATGATAGGGATCACCGCCCTCTATATATCAATGCTCTACTTGGTCTTGCACAGGCTAACTATAGGATTTGGGCTCTTGGGTGTGACTTTGGTTACAGTGATCATTCTGTATTTCACTTGGTATAAAACTCTGCCGCCTCCGTCAAACAACACGTCTGATGAAATTGATGGACCTACAGAGGGTGTGGCCGCTTCGGATGCGGCGTAGGATCGACCAGATATCTGTATATGAGATTTGACGGAAAAACAGTAGTTGTAACAGGTGGCGCGTTGGGTATCGGACAGGCAGTATCACGTCTTTTTGCCGAACGCGGAGCCGCAGTTTCCATTCTGGATTATGACGAGGCCGCAGGAAATACGCTTTGCTCTGACCTAACGCAGACAGGAGCGAGCTCTGTGTTTCATCACGTAGATGTAGCAAAATTTGACGATGTTAAAACTGCGGTGGATGCCACTCACGCTTCATTCGGTTCTATTGACGCAGTCGTTGTAAGTGCTGGTATTCAGCGTTACGGTACTGCCGTTTCGACCGATGACGAACAGTGGGATGAGGTTTTGGATGTCAATCTTCGCGGTGCATGGAATGTCGCAAAGTCGGCAATACCATACATGCGTGAGAATGGTGGAAGCATTGTTAACGTCTCTTCCGTTCAGGCCCTTGCAAGCCAGCAGAATGTACTGGCTTATACCATCAGCAAACACGGACTTATTGGCCTGACCCGCTCGATCGCGATGGATTTTGCATCTGATGGAATAAGGGCAAATGCTGTGTGTCCCGGAACGGTCGATACGCCAATGCTTAAATGGGCAGCTTCGTTGGATCCCGATCCAAGTTCGGTCTATGACGCCTGTAATGCAATGCATCCGTTGGGACGCATCGCTCAGCCGAAAGAGATAGCTGAGGTTGTTGTATTTCTGGCACACGATTCAGCATCTTTTGTCACCGGAGCCGTCTGGACCGTTGATGGCGGTTTGTTGACGCAGATCGGCGGCGTTCCGCAGACAAATTAAACAAAAGCTAGGTTTAGATCAGGAGAAGAAATATGAGTGACGCAGCAGTAGAACACGAACATCCGCCGACAACGCCATATGATCCGCCACCAGGATTAGACGCCGCCATACACGCGGTACCTTTGGTTGAAGCATCGCAAAAGCCGAAAAAGATCGGTTATCTGACCAATTATGCTTTTCACATCTGGTACCAGATCGTAATTGAGGTAATGCAGCGTAGGGCTGCACAGTACGGAGCTGAGATCGAAGTGGTCGATGCCGGTCTATCTGTTGAAAATCAGATAGCACAGGCGAAAGAAATGGTTGAAAAGGTTGATGTCATTGTTCTGACACCGGCAAATACATCTGGTCTTGAAGAGATTCTGAGCATTGCATCTGCTTCCGGGAAAAAAGTGGTGGTTGAGGCCAATCCGGTCGAAGGCATGGAAACAATGGTCGCCATCTGTGATTACGATGCAGGGTTTGATCTTGGAGTTTGGGTAGGCAGCAACATTAGAAACGAAGACGGTTCGCCGCTTCGCATTTTGGATGTCGGGCTGCCGTGGCTCCGTCCGTGTTTGCTTCGCAGCGAAGGTTTTGTCGAAGGTGTTCGCAGCATTCAGCCGGACGCGGTGGTTGTTGCATCTATAAACGGTGAGGCCACGCCTTCTATCGCTCAAAAGGTAGCCGCAGAAACGCTTCGTGAAAAAGGTGATGTCGATGTGATCTTTGCAATGGATGATGAGACCGCACAGGGTGCGTACAACGGATATCTGGAAGCAGGCTTTGCCCCGGACACAGTGACAGTTGCCGGATTTGGCCTCTCAGGTGTTCACGAAAAAGAGTGGATGATGCGTCGTGAGGCGCTGAAAGTAAGTCAGGCAATGTTTCCGGAATACGTCGGCCTCAGATGCGTTGACGGAGCGATAAAGTTGTTCGATGGACAGAAGGTTTCCATTCGTGATGTGACGCCTACAATATCGATGACAGCAGACCTGCTCGACAAATTTTACCCCAACGTCGATGGGGTATGGACACCGGATCTTAAAACGATCGCTTCGATACCGACCGCGAATGCGTGTAAAAAAGTTTAAGGGGAATCGTTAGAAACATTTTTCGGAGGAATTTCTATGAAAATTCATGCAATATCAATAATAAGAAAGGCGATTTCTCTCACATCGATCGCTATTATCATGGCGGTTTCCGTCTTTGCTCAGTCAAACACCGGCTCGATAACTGGCGTTATCAGCGACCAGAACGGTTCTGTCGTGCCGACTGCAACCGTTGTTATCATCAATCAGGGAACTAACGAAAGGCGAACTGTTACTACAGATTCGGTTGGCCGTTATGACGTGCCGTCGCTTCCAAACGGCATATACTCGATCGAGGTGAATGCGTCAGGATTTCAAGCAACATCCAGAAAGGATCTGCGGCTTGCTGTGGGTGAAAGAGCCCGTCTTGATATAACACTTGGTTTGGAAGGCGTCGATGCTGTGGTTGAAGTTGTCAGCCAGACACGTGTTGATACTGAAACGTCGGTCATTGGCGATACAATTGACATGAAGAGAATTGCGGACAATCCAGTAAATGGACGTGATTTTACTCAGCTTTTATCAACAGTTCCCGGCTCTGTTCAGACAACCAATCAGTTTCAAACATCGATCAACGGCATTCCGTCAACATTTGGCGGTACAAGCGTTTTGGTGGATGGAATCGACGCGAGTCGCGTTGACGTTAACGGAACGTCAAATGTTCTTGGTCGTGTCGAATCTCGCGTCAACCGCGTCAGCATGGACAGCATCCAGGAAGTACAGGTTGTTGAATCAAACTATACCGCACAGTACGGCCAAGCGATGGGTGCTGTTATCAACCCGATCACAAAATCCGGCAGCAATAATTTTCACGGAAGCATTTTTGAATATTTTCGAAATGAAGCACTCGACGGTGATGATGCGCTTGCCGGTAAACAGCGTTTTCGATTGAACCAGTTCGGAGCCAACATCAGCGGGCCGATATCAAAAGACAACGTGTTCTTTTTTGCTAACTATGAAGGTGTCAGGCAAACACGCGGTCAAACATTCAATGTTCTGACCTTTACACAGGCATATCGTGATTCAATGGTGGCAGCTACTCGGCCGCTTGTTAATACACTGCCGCTGCCGCAACGTCCTTACGAGATCAGCCCCGGAAATATAAGCACAACTCTTGGCTGGTATTCTGATCAGCGAATCGCCGACCTGGATGAGAACACAGGTTCGTTCAAAATAGACTGGCTGCAAAATGAAAAAAGCCAGATCTCATTTAGATACAACATCAATGATTCAAACACAGTAACACCTTACGGTGTTGGTTCTGATCAATATGCTGACGCTAAATTGAGAACCCAGCTTTTCAAAGCCTCTCATAATTACACCTTTGACGGAGCTACGGTCAACGAATTTGGTTTTGGTATCAATCACAACTACACGGATGTGGGAGCAGGGCCGTCAACGATGCCCCGAATGAGTTTTCTCTTCGTCAATCCGTCGATCAATGGACCGGGACCAGCTCAGTTTGAGCAGGAAAGGACAGGAGTCGTTTATCACTTCCTTGACACACTAACAATGGTTCGCGGCAATCACTCCCTTAAAGCCGGTGTTGATATCAGGCTTAATCGCCGTTCGGCTCTTGTGGGTGCTCAGGATGTTTTCACATTCTTTGGTGAGAATGAACTCGCGTTGAACCAGCCGTTCGTAATGGACCGCACAGGCCATCCGAAACTCGACTATGCCAATGAGAATTTCTCGTTCTTCTTTCAGGACGATTGGAAAGCTCATCCGCGTCTGTCGCTTAACCTTGGTTTGCGATATGAAGTAAGTACCGTCAGCCGCGAAAAAGAAGGAAGGCTGCAGAATTTTGATCTCGCAACGATGTCCTATACCGCACCGGGCGAGAAGATCCACAATGTGGATAAAAATAACTTTGGCCCTAGGTTTGGTTTTGCCTTTGATGTCTTCGGCAATCAGAAAACAGTGCTTCGTGGCGGTTATGGGATTTTTTATAACCGTGAGCTGCCTGCAAGCTTTGGTTCGCCGCATTTGAACTCATTCCCGCAGATCACAACTGACATCATCACAGCTCTTTTCTTCTGTGGCGTAACTGATTGGGGATTCCCGGTTCAGCAGTCCGCGTTTGTGTGTTCGGTTTCAAATGCGATGGTCATCGAGAAAGACATTGATACCGCAATGGCACAGCACTGGTCGCTCAATGTTCAGCAAGATCTCGGCTTTGGTACATTGACGGTTGGATATGTGGGCAATCATGTAACGCACTTGCTTACCGACGGCGTTATCACACCGCGAAATATCAACAGGAAAAGTATAGTTGATGGAACAACGCGTCCGCTTTCCGGTGCATGGGGTGACATTTTCGTGGTAGGCGGTTATCCGCAGTCAAACTACAACTCACTGCAGGTTAACCTTAAGCGAAACTATGCAAATGGATTTCGCTTTAACGCAAACTACACATGGGCACACGCCATTGATGATGCGGTAGGTTTCTTTAAGGACCATCAGGATCCTGACAACATGGCCGCCGAACGCTCAAGCAGCGACCAGGACATTCGCCATAACTTTTCTTTCGATGCGGGTTATGACCTGCGTTTTAGAGACTGGTTTGGCGGTGGCCCATCTTGGATAGTTGATGGATGGCAGTTCAATACGATCACACAGATACGAACCGGTTTTCCGGTCAATGTCACCGAAACAGGTGGAACATTTGGCGGATTTGCTCGTCGGCCAAATGTAGTTTCCGGAGTTGATCCGTATTGTTCAAATTACTCAGTACCAACTTGCCAGTATAATGCTGCCGCATTTTCCACTCCGGCGGCAGGCACGTACGGCAATGCCGGCCGCAACCTGCTCCGCGGGCCTAAATTCGCACAGGTTGATGCGTCGTTCTTTAAGAACACACGTTTGTCAGAAAGAACATCTCTGCAACTTAGAATGGAGATATTCAATCTGTTCAATTTTGCAAACTACGGAGATCCTTCTGGTGGTTTGAGCTGTTCGGGTTCGGTAGGAACTTGCGCGGAGTTTGGTGTCAGCAATACAACTGTCGGGAATCAGCTTGGCGGGTTGCTTGGTTTTGGCGGTCCGCGTCAGATACAGCTTTCAGCAAGATTTAATTTCTAGCTGAAACATTTTGAGGGCCGCAGGTGAACTATTCGATCCGGCGGCCTTCAGTTTCTTTGATTGCATTTTCACCGGGGAGAAATACCAAACCAATACGGATGACAATGAAGTTTATAACCGTTAAATTGCTTATTGCTTTCACCGTTTTGTCAGCATCGGTTTTTTCTCAAGGTTCGGCAAAGCTGCCTGAAAGCCCGATCAAAACCGTATATCTCGTACCATTTTCACACTATGATTTCGGATTTGTTGAACCGCCGGACGCGGTTCGCGAACGTGCTGCTCGTCATATTGACGAAGTGATTCGTGTCGCGGAGGAAAATCCTAATTTCAAATGGACAATAGAGAGCGTATGGCAGGTAAATGAATGGCTTAAGCGGCAAAGAAAGCCGTCATCCGTTCTTCCAAAAGATAAAGAGAAGATAGAGCGTTTGATGAAGCTCATCAGATCAGGACGAGTTGCCCTGTCGTCATCATGGGGCAGCATGCACACTGATTTTATGGGAGGCGAAGAATTGAATCGCCTTATCTACGATTACACCGCACTCAGCAAGGGTTACAACATTAAAACCGAGCTTGCAATGCTGAATGACGTACCGGGACACCCGACAACGATGCCAGGGGTTCTGGCAGGCAGCGGAATGAAATACATGGTTACCGGTGCGAACACGTTCCTGATGAACGCAACAGATATCGCACCGGGTAAGGTTCCTTTTTATTGGGAAGGGCCTGACGGCAGCAAAATTTTGACGTGGATAAGCCAGGGAAATCGCGGTGCTTATGTCGAGGCTGCGACCGAATTTTATCTCGACCCGTTCTCGCATGATCCATATACCGATCGGCGTCCGTTTGAAATGTTCAATCCTGAAATGATCGGCAAAACCACACCGATACAGGAAATGGAGCTAGGGATGACAAAGCTGCTAAACCGTTATAACGAAGGCGGCTATAAATATGACGCAGTGATGGTTCTTGCAGCTCATGATTTTGTTGAGCCGACCGATGTTATAAACCTGGAAAAAGCGGTCGCATTGTGGAAACAACATCATCCAGAGATCGAACTGAAGATAGCCACTCCGCCTGAATTTTTCAAATACATCGAATCCAAATACAGTGATCAGATACCGACATTCAAGGGTGAATGGTCGGGTCTATGGTCTGAGGCGAAAACACAAAGTCCACAGGTCAGCGCTTCGGCCAGGTATGTTCACGACCACGCACCCGCGGCTGAAACTATGTGGAGTGCGTTGTCAATGACACGAAAGCTCACCGCTCCTGTTGGTAATATTGCGTCAATCTTTGACCTGATGCTGACGTATGACGAGCACAGTGGTGCCGGCAATAACGGATGGCCGCAATTGAACAGCCGCAAGCCGCTCGAAGATCAAAATCAACAGTATGTTGATTTTATGAAAAAGGCGGTTTCCGAAACAGACCAACTTTTCGACGAAGGTCTAAAGGTGATGTCACAAGCAACACGGTATGAAACACCACCGGAACAGCCCTTTATCACTCGTCCTTTTCTGGTCTATAACGGTCTGTCATGGAAGCGTTCAGACGTTGTGAGGATCGCTCCACCAAAAGGCAGGCGTATCACCGGAGTTCTTTCACGCGACGGAAAAAATATAGATTTTGATACGGACAAGGATGGGACGACGGTTTTTGTCGCAGCTGATGTTCCGGCAATAGGTTATTCAACCTACAACATCAGGACCGAGGTCGGAGAGCCTGTAGTGTCTCTTCGTCAGGTGCGTGGACGATCTCTTTCATTCGGCAGCTTTACAGTTGTTGCAAATGACGACGGCACCATTGCAAGCATTAAAGACGGTTCAGGACGCGAACTTGTTAATAAGAACGGCGAACTTCCGTTCAATGAACTGCTTCGTGTAGAAGGAAATGATGCATCGAAGATCGTTTATCCGGAACCGGTCGGCATACGATTAGATCGTGGTATTCAAATGGCTGAGATGACGATAACGCGTGGGCGTTCAGCATTTCCCGAAACTCGTATCAGGATCTATAAGGACCTTGACCGATTGGAACTACAGAATATTCTTGACCGTGAAAAGTTTCCGTTCGTCGGCGGCAGCGGCAATTGGGCCGACTCATACTATTTTGCTTTTCCATTCAATGTTTCTGCTGACGGGATGAAATTTATCCGTGGCGGCCAGAAATGGTTTGATATGCTGCCTGATGACTACATGGCCGGTGCAAGGAAAGATTCAGTTACCACACAGCATCTGGTCGGTTTTACAAACGGAGCTTCAACCACGGTGGTCGCTCATAGGCAGGCATTTCACTGGTCTTTCCCAAGCTATGTATCGACCAAGATGCGTGGTAAAGACGCACCTGCGGAATTTCCGGCGATGTACACAGGCAAATTTCCTTTGTCAGAAGCAACTATCTATTCGCGAGCGCTTCGCCACAGCAATCAGGCTGACACGCATGATATGGCAGCCGTAAATCTAGCTACTGTTGAGCCTGGGTTAGGAAACAGACTTGTATTTGACTACGCATTTTCGGCAGATGGAGCGTTCGACCCAGTCAAGTCGTGGAGATTTGGAAACGAATTCAATCTGCCGTTCAAGTCCGGATTCATTACTTCTCTTCCGATGATTGGTGAACAGAGTTTCTTCGGCATAGATCAGCCAAATGTGCAGATAGTAACGGTCAAACCGCTTGCTGAAAGCTCGGTTCGCGGTGAGGTGAGTTCGGCACCTCTGCAACCTAGACAGAACAAGGTCTTCATCGTCAGATTGCAGGAATTTGCCGGAAAACCGGCAACCGCAAAAGTATCACTCCCAGTTAAGATCAAACGAGCGTCTCTGGTCACGCTAACAGAAGACCGAGAACTTCAAAACATTTCTCAGATCGAACCGTTAACGATCTCGATACGACCATATCAGACCCTCACCGTAAAGGTTGAGGTGGAATAATAAAGGATCAAAGGGAATAACATACTATGAGCAAATACAAACGACGAGATTTTCTTAAAACTATCTCCGCCGCGGTTGCAGCTCCGGCATTGCTAAAAGGAACAGCTATTGCTGCCGAGCAGACAGGTGTAATACCGCAAATGGGACGAACAGCGGCATTGCCTGATATACCGACATGCTCATCAATGCGTTCTGTAAAGATGACGCATAAATTCCTGGATCTTTTTGCGTGGCCGGGGTTAACAAATCAATGGGGTTGTGCCCAATCGGCGATGGACGTAACCGCGGTTCGCAGCATTGCATTTCCGCCATTTGCCCAAGGTGAGATGAACGTTGCCCCTCTTGGTTCGGGTGGAGAATTGCTGACCGGAGTGCTTTTTGTTGATGAAGAATACTTTGCGGCGGAAAAGAACCCGATCGACTTTTACTGGCAGCCGGATCGTGTCGAACGCCGCTCGGTTTACAAAGGGCTTGAGTTGTCGAGCGTGATGATCGTTCCTTTTGAGACGATGGCGGTTGCCGTTAAATTGACCGTAAAGAACGTCAGTGGGTCAAGACGAAAGACGGAGATAAAACTCGCCATCAATGGCGGAGCAACCAAGAGCGTAAAACCATGGAACGCCGCCTATTCGCCGGGCGAATACGACAATCAAAGAACGATCGACGGTGGACGAAATGCCGTTGTTTGCAAGGCTCGCCACACTGAGGCATTTTCGCTGCAAGGAGTTTCACCAAAACCGACAAAGATCCACACCGCTTGGGTTTCATACGATCTTGATCTTGCTCCGAACGAATCAAAGACGATCATATTTGTAAACACATTAGGCGGAACACTTGGCGAAGCAGAAAAATATTACGACAAAGTCATCGCTGATTTTGACAAAGTCGCCGCCGAAACCACCACCGAATGGAATCGCCAACTCAAAGCCGCGTTCACACCAAACAACGATGTGTTTTCCGGCCACGTACCTACGTTGGTTACAACCGATGATGACGTAAAAGCGATCTATCACTCAGCGGTGATGAGCGCATTGTATTTCAGGCGAACGACGCCGCATTCGGTTTACGGCACGACATACGTCACGCTGATGCCGCGATATTGGGAGACAACGACGTTCCTTTGGGATATCTCTTTGAGCGCAATGCTGTTGTCGATGCTCGATCCAGAAATTCTAAAAAGAATGATGGAAACGTGGATGAAACTCGACGTTTACAAACATTTCGGTACTGAATTTTTGACCGGAGCAGGCGTCGGTCCTTGGTATTCGGTGAATGATTACGCGATGTCGCGCATGGCCAAAGAATACCTTAGATGGAGCGGCGACAAAGCTTGGTTGGATAAGGTCGTCAACGGCAAGACCGTTTATGAAACCTTGCTAACCTACGCTGAACATTGGCGAGCTCTGGACACGAACAAACACGGACTTGCTGATTACGGCGGCGTGCATAATTTGCTTGAAGCCGTATCGAGTTACGTCCACGAAGTAGCCGGCTTGAATGCGGCGAACGTACATAACCTCAGATTTGCAGCCGAACTTGCCGAGTATAAAGGCGACAAGGCAAAGGCTGAAGCTTATCGTAAAGAGGGCATTGAACTAGGAAAACGCGTGTTGGAGCTTTATATTCCCGGTCGGGGTATTTGGAAATGTAAACTGCCTGAGGGCAATTATAATGAGGTACATCATTGTTATGATTTTGGCGTTACGCTGATGACTATCGGCGATCTTATGCCGGAATCTCAGAAGAAAGAAATGGTCGAATTCTTCAAACGCGAACTGCAGACGCCGACGTGGATGAGAGCTCTTTCGACCAAAGATCTTGACGTAACTTTCAGCACGCGGCCGGATCATCAGTGGAACGGAGCCTATTGCTCGTGGCCGGCGCTTGCATTGAGTGGATTGTTTGCCGCGGGTGCGGTCGATACGGCGACCGAATGGATGAAAGGGCTTGCGAAAAGCGCAGGTCAAGGCCCGTATGCACAGGCAAATTTTGTCGAAGATTTTTATGGCCCCGAATCGAACGGCGGAGCGATCAAGACGCCGTCCGATCAGCCTTACATCAACGACTGGGCCTGCGTCAGCGGTTGTAATTACCTTGAACCGATCGTCGATTCATTGTTTGGCGTCAACGCAGGATTGTTTGGAAACATTACGTCAAAACCGCAGTTCGGCAAGTTTGACCCGAATGCGAGGTTGATAAACATCAACTATCAGGGCAAAAGGTTTGTTGCCGATAAGAATGGTGTTCGTGCAGATCCGATCATAGGAATTGGGTAAATTAAACCAGAGAATGTGATCAATTGTTCTATGAACTGCCACTAACTTTAGCTGGTGGGCAAAATTACAAATACATTGATGGGCTTTAGCCCAATGTTCGATGTTTGGGCTAAATCCCAAGTTCTTTTCTATTGGGCTTTCTTTCCACTAGCTAAAGTTAGTGGCAATTTAAAGAATTAATTATGAAGTTCTTAATTTCTGCCAAAAGAGCATCGCCAATTTTGCTTCTTACATTTATATTTTTAAGCTCTTTGAATCTTGATGCCCAAACGTCGCCTGTTTTGCTTGAGATCGCTGACCGCTATTGGATGCAGCCCGACGTAGCCTATAACAAAGCGGGTGGTGTAGTGACCAAGCTGGATGTCTGGTATCCGCGCGATAACGATAAGCCAACGCCGACCGTAGTATATATTCACGGAGGCGGCTGGATATTTGGGCAAAAAGAAGGTGCGGTCTATCAATTTCTTCCCTATCTGGAAAAAGGCTGGCGTGTGGTTAACGTTGAATACCGAATGGTGTCAGACGCTTACGCGCCCGGAGCGGTCGAGGACACACGATGTGCTCTTCGCTGGATATACCGTAACGCCGCTCAGTACAAATTTGATACAAGCAAGATAGTTTTGACCGGCCATTCTGCCGGCGGCCATCTGTCGTTGATCACAGCGATGCTGCCTTTTAACAGCAAATTCGACAACCGCTGCTTTGCCGACGCCGCGTTCGGTGAACCGGAGATGAAACCGGCTGCGGTCGTTAACTGGTATGGGATAACTGACGTTAACGATCTGCTTGAAGGTAGCAATCAGAAGAATTATGCCGTTATGTGGTTTGGCTCTTTGCGTGACCGAGACGAACTTGCAAAAGAACTTTCTCCGCTGACATACGTTAACAAAAACAATTCACCGGTGATAACGATACATGGTGATAAGGACAGCGTTGTGCCCTATTCTCACGGAGTTCGCCTTAAGGAGGCTTTGGACAAAGAGGGAGTAAAGAATAAACTCCACACTGTAAAAGGCGGCGATCACGGAATGTTCACCAAGCAGCAATACGTAGATGCTTTTGAAGAGATCTGGCCTTTTCTCGAAGCAAACGGCATCAAATAGAATGGCTCCAGTATGAAGATCACTGATATAAAAGCGACGACAGTTACCGTTCCATTAGAAGCACCTCTTCGTCATGCAAACGGTTGCCATTGGGGACGTTTTGTCCGAACTATCGTCGAGGTTGAAACCGATGAGGGGATAACGGGATTGGGCGAAATGGGCGGCGGCGGCGAATCTGCCGAAGCTGTTTTTCGTGCGATGAAAAGTTACCTTGTCGGGCACGATCCGGCACGCATCGAAGAAATGCGTTTCAAGATCGCGAATCCTACAGCATCGCTTTACAACAACCGCACGCAGATCCTTGCTGCATTGGAATTTGCCTGTCTCGACATCATAGGTAAAAAATGGGGCGTTCCGGTCTATGACATTCTCGGCGGCAAGCTTCAGGACGAAGTTCCATTCGCGTCGTATCTGTTTTTCCGTTACGGAAATCCGCGTGACGGCCGTGGCGAGGTGCGCACCGCCGAACAACTGATCGACCATGCCAAGGAACTAAAACAAAAATATGGTTTCACATCGCATAAATTAAAAGGCGGTGTTTTTCATCCCGAGTACGAACTAGAATGCTATCGTGCTTTGGCAGCCGAGATAGGAACGGACAAGACAAAAGGTGACAGTTTTCGCTTTGATCCAAACGCGGCGTGGTCAACAGAACAAGCGATATGGTTTGGGCAAAATATCGAGGATATTCGAAATGACTATTTCGAAGATCCGGTCTTTGGTCTTAATGCGATGCGGCGTGTTCGCGAAATGGTTCGGATCCCAACCGCGACAAACACGGTGGTTGTAAATTTTGAACAGCTTTCGGCGAATGTTCTTGATCCGGCTTGTGATGTTATTTTGCTCGACACTACCTTTTGGGGCGGAATCCGTCAGTGTGTAAAGGCAGCAGGTGTGTGCGAGACATTCCAACTCGGCGTTGCCGTTCATTCTTCGGGTGAATTAGGGATCCAGCTCGCGACGATGCTTCATCTAGGAGCAGTTATCCCAAATCTTAGCTTTGCCGCTGATGCTCATTATCATCAACTTACCGATGATGTTATCAAGGGCGGGCTGATGAAGTATGAGAACGGCAAGATCAAAGTGCCGGACGGCCCCGGACTCGGCGTGGAGTTAGACCGCGACAAACTTAATGAATACAGCGAGTTATATAAACGACTCGGCGGATACGCTTACGATCAGGATCCGCTGCGACCCGGCTGGGCGCCTACCATTCCGAATAATCGCTGGGCAGATCCCAAGGATACCAGCATGCCTGAAATAGCTTACTGATACACGATCTATGAATTTATTAAATAGGATATTTTTGTTATTGGCCTTGTCGGCAATAAGCACGATCGCGGTCTTTCCTCAATGTGAGATCAAGGTTGGCAACGGAGAGGTCGCTGAAAAGTGGAACGCAGATTTTACCATGAACGAGCCAGGCAAAGGCCTAGCAGTTGCAGATGGTCCGACGCTTACAGGTGCTGACACGACCGTTTCGCTGCTGCTGCCAAATGGGGATACGGCGTTTTTCTTTTCCGATTCTTTTATTGCCGAATATCCAGAAAAACCGGGCGACGGCCGCATCTATTTGAACGAGAACGGCCTTAGGATGCGTAGGCCAAACTGCCTGCCGCCGATATGCGGTCCTGCACCGGAGCATATTCACTATGTTTACAACAGCATTGTTGTCCGCTCAAAGGATGGGAAAACCCACAGAACGCTCACCGGCCCAAAAGATAAAAATGGATACTCGACAGCATTCTTTCATCCAAAGACCGATGACCAGAACGCAATGTATTGGCTTGGTGATCCAATGCTGATAGATGTCAACGGTAAGAAAAAGATATGGATATTTCTAAATGAGTGGAGCGTTGGACGCCCGTTCGACAAAACCTTTTGGATAAAATATCGCGGGCAAGCTATCGCTCAGATGGACGCCGAAACGCTTGAACTGGAAAAGATCGTTGATCTAAAAAACAAAACGGATGAAGCGGTTTGGGGTATTTCGTTATGGATGGATGAAGCAAACGGCAAAAAAGACCTATACATCTACGGAATGAGGAACGAAGGAGAGATACCGGATGCCGTCAAATCGAACGTTGCCGTCGCCAATAAATATAAAAAGCTCTACATTGCAAAGGTAGATGCAAAGAAAGGTTTGGAGGGCGTAACCGATCTGAAGAACTGGACCGCATGGGACGGTTCAAAATGGAACAAGAATTTAGGTAAAAGAAAGTCACTGATACCCGCAGAAGACAGCATCAGCGATGAGCTGACGATCAGACGCCTGAATATAAATGGAAAGCCAACCTTTGTGATGGTCACGTTCGATACGGGAAAGGGATACTCTGAGTGGCGCGATCTCTATCTGTATTCTGCATGCCAACCGCAAGGTCCGTTCAGCACAAAACACAAGTTTTACACGACGCCGACCGCCGGACTTAAAAAATTTCAGGGCATGACGGCTGATCAAAGCCTGCAAAGCGGCCTCAGTGTCTATAATCCGCATATGCATCCGCAGTTTACCGAGGACGGAAAGCTTTTGATCTCATACAACAGCAATCTTCCCTTCGGTTCAAAACCGGGCGATTCTATCTATGCTGATTTTTATAGGCCAAGATTTGTGTGGGTTCCAATAGAAGGGCTTGAAAAGTAAATGAAATTAGTTGTTTTTAACGAAGAGTATTCCGAAAGGCCGACGCATTTTCGTATTGGCGGAATGATCGCAGAAGATGTGATAGCCGATCTGACACCGTCTGTTTTGCCGCTCGGCCTGACATCGTCTGAGATCCTGCGGTGTTACGATCTGGAGACTGATTTTGTTACACCCGCGGCTGAAGCATTGGCAAATACCGGCCAATTGCAAACCTTTCATATTGATGAGGTCTTTCTCGCGTCGCCTATACCACGACCCGGAAAAGTTATTTGTATAGGTTTGAACTACCGCAACCACGCTATAGAAAGTGGGATGGATATCCCAACCTCGCCTATCATCTTTTCAAAGTTTGTCACGAGTGTCATTGGCTACGGAGAGGAGATCGTGATTCCTCAAGGCAGCGAGCAGACGGACTTTGAAGCTGAGCTTGCCGTAATAATCGGCCGACGTGCAAAGCATGTTTCTGCGGCTGACGCAATGGATTACGTTTTTGGCTATACCAATTGCAACGATGTTTCAGCACGCGATTTTCAGTTTGCAGACGGACAATGGCAGCGAGGAAAATCGTGCGACACCTTCGCCCCGCTTGGGCCATATGCTGTGACAAAAGACGAGATCGCCGATCCGCACGATCTTTCAATAAAATTTCGTCTAAATGGTGAAACTATGCAGGATTCAACGACAGCGGAGTTGATTTTTCGCATTCCCGAATTGATAGAATTTCTGTCTCGTTCGATAACGCTTGAGCCGGGCGACATCATTGCCACAGGTACGCCGCCCGGTGTCGGTTTTGCACGTAAACTGCCTGTTTATCTAAAGGATGGTGATGTCTGCGAAGTTGAGATCGAGGGGCTTGGTGTGTTGACCAATCCGGTTACCGGTGCAAATTAGCCGCAAACCAGCCGTTTTCGCAGATGAAATATTGTACTAGTTAATTCATGTTCATCAGCGGCGGAGTGATCTGTATTTATGTTTGATCTTTCAGGGAAAATCGCATTGGTGACAGGTTCCGGTTCGGGCATCGGCGAGGCTATCGCACATACTCTGGCCCGTGCCGGTGCACTCGTTTACGTAGGCGATATCGACAAGGCAAATGGCGAACGTGTGGCGGAAGAGATCGTCGCTAATGGCAATATTGCAGAATTTATCGAGCTGGATGTTTCCGTTTCAGACCATTGCGAACGTGCAGCAAGTACGATTCACAACGCTCACGGGAAACTAGATATTTTGGTGAACAATGCAGGTATCGGTCACGTTGGAACAATTTTGACGACTAATTCTAATGATCTGGAAAGATTGTTTTCGGTGAATGTTCGCGGAATGTTTGACCTGACGAAGGCCTTTATCCCGAAAATGATCGAACGTAAATACGGCGTCATCATCAATACAGCATCAATAGGCGGCCTGCTTGCTATTCGCGACCGCATTGCATACTGCACTACTAAATTTGCTGTGGTCGGGCTTACAAAATGTATCGCGCTAGATCACGCTTTGGATGGCATCAGGGCAAACGCGATCTGTCCCGGTCGCGTAGAAACGGAATTTGTTCGTTCACGTCTTGCGGAATACCCCGACCCAGAAAAGGCGTATAAAGAAATGGCCTCGACGCAGGCGATAGGCAGAATGGGGAAACCCGAAGAAATAGCCGCAGCGGCTCTTTATCTCGCAAGTGACGAAGCTGCGTTTGTCACCGGAACTGCTCTTGAAATAGAAGGAGGCTGGGCCGCAGGCAGATAAAGCTTTTGCAGCCTTGTTCTGTAAGCGGCTTGCCTTTTAACTCAGAGCTACCAATTGACCGAGCCTTCTTTTGAAGTATCGATCTGAGCGATCTCAACGCCTTCGTTGTAAAAGAAGATGTTCATGTTGTCGAACAAAAACTGATGCGAGTCAGGGTTTGATACATCGAGCCCAAAATGATTGATCAGCTGCATCTGCTTTTTCTGCCATTCCGCCCAACAGTCCTTACAAATCTCTTCCGAGATCTTTTGACCCAGTTCTGTCGGTACCGGAACAAAGCCCAAGGGCTCACTCTTCTCGCCGCAGCGTGCGCATTTGAATTTATCACCAAATAAAGCCATGTCTTGATTCTAGCAAAAATTCCCTGCCGGAGGCACATATCCTGTGGGGTCAAGCTCATTTTCCGGTATCTGCTATACGCGAGATCACTTTGGCGATGCCTGCGTAGATGAAACCGATCGCCACAAAAGCGACGAGAACAAAAGCCGTGTTTCTGAGCGAGGCCGAATAGCCTAGCTGCGTGACATCAACGAACCAATAAGGATACCAAGATACAAAAGAGCCGCGTATGAGCGAATACACGATATAAACAACCGGATAGCCAAGCCATTTTATAGGAGCGTTCCAGGTGATGCCGTGCTTTGGCGCGAATACGAGCCAATAGATTACGAATGCAAGCGGCATTGCATCGTGAAGCAGATGATCGGCAACCGCCTGCCATCCCTGCGGATCCCAGGCCGTCCGCAGGAACAGGCTGTAAACTATGCCGACGATAGAAATATAGGACGCGACGGCCGTCTGCACTGATGGCCGCGAGAAAAACGCTCCAAACCTTGTGAGTGGGAAGAACGCAATGGCCGTCAGCGTGACGGCGACGATGATATTGGTCGATACCGTAAAGTAACTGAAGAACCTGACAAATCTTTCCGCCGTGCCCGGCTCGGGGATCACGGGATTGTTCATGTGCAGAACGAATTGCAGGATCAGCGAAAGCCATCCAACAATTGCGAGCAAAGCCGCGATCATTTTTCCCATATTTTCAACCTGCTTTTTGGATGGCCGCCAGCACATCGTCATCTTTTGGTCTGAACAGGCTGATGGCTTCGGCCTTGCTGTAAGCGATCCTGCCCTCCTTATCTATCACCACCACGCCGCGTGCCGAGCGGCCCGGCAGCCATGACCTCATTCCGTACTTTTTGGAGACCTCGCCGTCTGTATCGGCAAGCAGCTTTAACGGCAACTCGTTTTTCTCGGCAAAGCCTTTGTGCGACTCCACCGAATCGGTCGAAATACCGACAACCTCAGCACCGGTCGCCTGATACTCCGACCAGTGATCCCGCACCGAACATAACTGCGCCGTACAAACCGGCGTGTTGTCGCCGGGATAGAACAGTAGCACAACGGTCTTTCCAAGATGATCGTCCAAGGACCATTTATTTCCGTTGCCATCAAACAAAGAAAAGAAAGGAGCTTTGTCACCAGTTCTCATGCTGATTACTTTAACTGTAAATCTTACTTCTTGCCACTACATATTTGATGTTCAATAGACCTCCCAAAGAAAAATTGTGACCAAAGGTTACTTCGCTGCGTCTAATGAGAAGTTTCCCCAATTGAAAAGAAATTTGGTCCGGAGGTTTTATGGACAGAAGGTTTTTTATAAAGACAAGCGGAATAGGTCTTGCAAGTTTTGGATTATTGGCGGCAGCACCTGAGGTTTTGCGTCAATTTGCCTCTGCGCAGAGCTTGAACAGCAAAGGTGGAAACAAGAAGATTCTTGTCACAATTTTTCAACGCGGCGCCGTTGATGGCCTGAACATGGTCGTGCCCCACGGCGAAAGCGAGTATTACAATATACGTCGTACCATTGCCGTTCCTAAGCCAAAGCAGAATGACGGAGCCATTGACCTGGACGGCTATTTCGGTCTTCACCCTTCTATGAGATCTCTGGAGCCATTTTGGAGTTCTGATAGGCTGGCGATAATAAATGCTTCCGGTTCTCCGGACAATACACGTTCGCATTTTGACGCTCAGGATTATATGGAATCCGGCACGCCGGGAGTAAAGTCAACAAAGGACGGTTGGCTGAACCGGCTCCTTCAAGTAAATGAAGGAAAAGGGGCATCACCATTTCGTGCGGTCGCGATGACGACACAGCTTCCTCGTTCTCTTTATGGCAAGGCTCCGTCCATTGCGATGACCGATCTCGGCGATTTTTCGATCAAAGCCGGTACATACGCCGCTGACCTAAAGGGAGGTTTTGAAGGAATTTATCAACAGCAGGTGAAAGAAGAATTGGGCGAAACCGGAAAAGACACCTTTGATGCAATGAATTTTCTGAAAAAGGCTGATCCGGCAAAATACAAGCCTGCAAACGGAGCTGTCTATCCCAGAACACGACTTGGCCGGTCGCTTATGCAGATCGCACAGTTGATAAAGTCCGGTGTCGGTCTTGAGGTGGCGTTTGCGGAATCAGGCGGATGGGACACGCATGTTCGTCAGGGAGGAGCACGCGGACAACTTGCGAACTTGTTAAAGGACTTTGCTGATTCTATTTCCGCATTTGCCACTGACCTTGGCAAAAAGATGGACGATGTTGTTTTGCTTACAATGTCAGAATTTGGCCGCACGGCTCGTGAGAACGGAACGCAAGGCACAGATCACGGTCACGGCAACGCGATGATCGTACTGGGAAATGGTGTTAAAGGCGGCAAAGTTTACGGCAAATGGAGCGGACTGAAAAACGATCAGTTGAACGAGGGACGCGACCTAAGCATAACCACCGATTTTCGTGATGTGTTTGCCGAGGTAGCGGCAAAGCATCTAGGAAACAAAGAAACGAAGGGCCTATTTCCGCAATATCCTGTCGATCCTGCGAATTTCAAAGGTTTTATCAGCTGACAACATTCATTGATATTAAGGAGATAGGCCGCCATGTTCTGATAGACAAACAATCATTCGCCTAAAAGGGCACCGAGACGAGCCAGCTGTTTGATATTGTTGTCCAGCCAGGCCGGAAGGTCGCGAAGAAAGATCTTTTTCTTATCTATTTCCTCTATTCGATTGTTTGCGACAAAACTTGCCAGTTCTTCGGCGATCTGCTCAACCCTGCGTGTGCCGTCCATCAGGTCTAGGGTTTTTCTTGAGACAGGATCGGCAACTGCAATGTCTATGTTAAGGCCGGTCAGAATGTTATTCGCTCGTGCCATCTGTCGTCGGTTAAGACTGCTTATCATTGGTTTTTCAGGCACGGCGGTCGGAGCATCAGGCTGATGAACGTGAAGCTGAACAAGGTTCGTTGAAAACGCGAGACGCATCAGCACCTTTCTTAATATCTCTAATTGGCCATCTTTGTTTTCAAGTTCATTCCCAGTGTCTGTTATCAGATCTTCGGCTTTGCTTACAAGCTCACTGAACTGAACGGCCTTTCCCCATGAGCGCCCAAGAAGCACAAGGGCTGCTTTTGCCAAAGGTATATCTATCTCTATAGTTTCGCCGTTCATTCCGACAAACTTTTCCACGCGGTTTTCACCAATAGAAGACCTCGGATCTTTTAGCGAAAGCGGACTGGCGACCAATAAATTGTCCAGAATCGATGTGTCAGGATCATGATGCAGAGCCAGATCTTTATGGCAAAAAAGTGTCTGTCTAAACTCTCTGTTCCTGAATAGATCGAGGTATTGTTCTCGGTCAACAACATCGTCTGTGGCATTTACAAATTCCGCCGCATCTTTAGAAAGCCCATGAGTTCCCATCGCGTGAAGTTCTGCCTCGGCCAAATATTGAAGGCCGGCATCGTTCAGGAGTTTTGCAAATTCATGAAAGTAGAACGCGTGGTTGATGTCTGAAAGGTCGTCGTGAAAAACATCAGCGGTTGAGTGCGATTGGTGCCGCTGCACCTCACTCATCAGTGATGCTTTGTAGATCGTTCGCTCCGGCGTGTTTTCTGAAAGAAATGAAAGAAATGACAATGCTTCGGAAGATTTTTCCATCGGATCATCTATTTCCGAAGTGTGAAATCTCATGGCTCGCCGTGCAGCTTCGCGGGCGTGTGTTCCGGGGCCGGCGCTGTAACTTATATATCCGACGCCGTTCTCATTCAAAAGCTCTTTGAAAAGAGCAAGAACTTTTTCTCTGACAAATTCAGGCACCCACGAGAACAGGCCGTGAGCGATGATGAAGTCGAACTTCCCAAAATTGCTTTCGGACATTTCCATAACGTCCATCTGAGCAAATCGGACGTTCTTAAGGCCGAGAGCATCGGCTTCTGCGATTGCTTCGGCAATGTGTTCTTTACCTAGATCAATACCGACAAATCTTGCATTTGGCAAAAGATACGCCTGCGATATCAGGTTAAATCCGTCGCCGCAACCAAGCTCCAACACACTGCATGTTTCCACTTTTGCGGGCGCCATGCCGAACAACGCAGCCTGGGTCGCAAGACGGTCAGGTGAGGTTTGTACAAAAAATTTGCTTGGGTATAAAAGCCGGTCGTAAGAAAAATTGTCTGACATTATGGGTCAATGGTAGCACAGAGATGAAAGTCTAAAATAGAAACGTTTCATAAAGAATGGCTATGACAGACGGCCCTTAGAGAGCATCTCTGCCATTTTTTCATGGATCAGATTGACGGCCTTTAGCGGTCGGAGCATCACTTTGAATTCGACTATCTTACCGTCTGCGTTCCATTTGATAATATCAACGCCGTTGACGATTATGCTGTCGATCTCAGTTTCAAATTCCAGAACAGCATCGCTTTCGCTGATCACTTCACGCACATATCTGAAACTATCATTTCCAAAAACGTGGATCGCGGCGGAGAGGTACATCGTTGTTATCGCCTTACCAACCTGCGGCGTATGCACCACCGGCGAGTAAAATACAACACCATCCTCCAGTAGATCACTTAAACTGCTCGCGTCCCTTTTACTCACAATGGTGTGCCAAGTCTCAATTGTTGTCAGCATGTTCTTGTTTTACAGAAGATAGGCCTTTCTTTAGATCGGAGAAATACGGTTCAAGCTTTGCTGCGTCTGCCTTAGATAAGCAAAATTCATTGTTTCTAGCAGTATCTGTGAATTTTACCGAGATATCTCTACCTAAACCAAAGACATAATTATATGTCCATTTTTCATATGCGATATCATCTACTCCATCGATACGTCCCTTTCCGATCTCGATAAGGTCCGGAGAACCCCAAAGAATATGGATCCGCCCCATGTCAGTGATAGATCCCGGTATGTCTGAGGTGAACTTAGCTGTGTACGCATATCTTTCACAATACTCGATCAGAAATTCATTTTCATCTGTTTCGGGAGTCGGATCTCTTCTTAACCAAAAATCTTTAATAAATCGTTTTTGGTCTGCAACAGATGTAAGTCTAGAAAAGCTATCGGCCTCATAGGTAGTTATTATCCAACGCACATCGTTGCTTACCCAATCGCTTATCTGAGCATCATTCAATCCGTTTTGGTCTAAACAGGTTGATCGTGAGTACGTAAAGACACCGAACACACAGATCATAGAAATCAAATAAAGAATTCTTTTCATTGACACAAACCAACTCGACATAACCATTCTACCTTTGCCTCCTACAAAACTTCCATCGTATTAGTAAGGGGAATTGCTCAATACTACGCAGACACAGTTTAGTTGATCATAGGCTGATGTTAACCGATTAGGAGTGAGAGGTTAAATAAATTGCGGGTGTTTAATTTACGTCAGATGAGAAAAAGAGCAAACGTCCGTGCAACGTTTGCCCTTTTAATGATCGCAACGGGCTTGATTAGCTCGTTATCTGCGGCGTCCTGAACGCTTAAACGAACTTCTGGAACGCCGGAGTGGTGTCGCCGCTTTTTTCTCTAATACAACGTGGCCTCCGAAATCCGGAAGATGAATGCGTTCTAGCTTTTCGCCCGTAAGTTTTTCGATTGCTTTCATTGAGTGTTCTTCGGCAAGCGTGAAAAGCGTTATCGAATTGCCGGTGTTTCCAGCACGGCCTGTACGGCCAATGCGGTGAACGTAGTCCTCGGGAGCTTCCGGTATGTCGTAATTTATTACGTGTGACACGGAATCTATATCTATTCCACGTGCCGCTACGTCCGTAGCAACAAGTATGTTTGTTTTGCCTGATCTAAAAGCTCTCAATGCAGTTTCACGCTGAGATTGGGAGCGGTCTCCATGGATGCGGTTCGACTTATGATCTCGTTTTTCGAGAATATGGGCCAAACGGTCAGCACCACGTTTGGTGCGGGTGAAAACCAGCACGCGGTCATAGTCTTCGGTCTCAAGCAGATTTAGCAGCAGCGGCATCTTAAATTGCGGAGCAACCGGATACGCTGTTTGCCTGATGGTTGCCGCTGCTTTACCGCGTTTGCTTACCTCTATGATCGCCGGGTCATTGAGCATCGAGTAAGCAATGCCCTCGATCTCTTTTGACATAGTTGCCGAAAAGAAAAGTGTCTGCCGCTTTTCAGGAATAGCTTGTAAAATGCGTTTTATAGGCGGAAGAAAACCCATGTCCAACATACGGTCAGCTTCATCCAAGACAAGCGTATTCACTTTTTTAAGATCAAGCACGCCTTGCTGCAAGTAATCGATCAAGCGGCCCGGCGTTGCGATTATAATATTAACGCCTTTCTTTAGCGCCTCCATCTGACGCTTATATCCGGCTCCGCCAATGATCGCAACACAGGTAACGCCTTTGGGCATGAATGATCTGCAAACTGCCTCAGTCTGATTTGCCAGTTCGCGCGTCGGTGATAAAACCAAAACGCGTGTGCCGCGAAAGTTTTTGTTGTTTTGCAGGCCGTGCAAGATCGGCAGCAGAAATGCAGCGGTCTTGCCTGTTCCGGTTTCTGCACAGGCAAGCACGTCCTCGCCTGACAGCACAGCCGGGATCGCCCGTTTTTGTATAGGGGTAGGGTCGATATAACCCATCTGTTCACATTTGTCCGTCAAAGCGGGATGTAAACCTAAGTCTTTGAATGTCATTTAAAAATATCTCTATCAACGGAAAGAACCACGCTCAGGCACTGATCAGTTGATGATCTTTTTCAAGATACGATCAAACCGACAAGCTTTTTGAGCCTATCTCTCAGGATGTAATAAGAAGTTACTAACGCGGAGGTTCTTCAGTGAAACGGTTGCAAGGAAGTTCTACGTTCGTGGCCCATCACGCCGGGCCGCTTCTGACGTTATTTGTTACGTGACCGCCTCTCGCTCTTACCATAGCCGTCCGACAACCGGAACAAAGGCTCTACCGTCGATGAATGAGACACGGATTTACCAAACAAATAAGACTATAGATAAATGCCGAAAGATGCAAGTTATTTATGCGTATCCGAAATATTATTGCCCTTTCAAATTCTTTGGATCAGAGTTAATTCGTTCAAGCACGCCCGGCTGTTCCCCTTCGAACTGTTGGTAACGTTGCAGGTCTGTTTCGTTAAAATCGACAGAGAGTTGAAGGTGCCCGCAACGCACACAGCCATATCCTCGAATCGTACGTGTGCCTACACCGAAAAGGCTCTTCCATATCGAGACGTCATCAAGCTTGAAATATGGCTTTCCACCATTCGAATCAATAATGATGCCGCCAACCATCGACTCACCGCCACATGCTAAACATTTCATTATCCGAACTCCTGTTGACCTGTTCCATAATGTAAACCCAGTGGATACCTTAAAAAGGAAAGTCGTCGGAGATACCTACAATCTGTATCTCCTGGTCTTTCTGGAAGATCTCGGTCAGGTCGTAATACAATTTTGAAGCCAAAGGCTTTGTGTCAACGAAGCGGAAACTTGACCAGTTCCACTTCCTCTCGCTCTTAAATCCGTCTGTACAAACGTATTCAATAGGGTCTTTCGCGTCAGGCATAGCGTAGATACAAGCTCCGGATCTTATCTGACCAAATACAAGCTCGACCCACCAACCCCAATCTTCTGCACAAACAAAGGGTACTGTATAATCTCTCTCGGTCAATTTTTCCTGCAAATACTCTGCAAGAGCTTTTCCATACATTCCTTCATTAATTATCTCCTCTTCTTCACCAGGCAGAATCGGAAACTTGTCTGATTTAATGTGAATAAATTTCTTCATATCTTTTTCTGCGACAGGCCGGAATGTCTGTCGTACGGATTACTCCATATTCCTCAATCGCAACCTCAACGCCTGCAGTTTGATGAAGCCTTCGGCGTCGTATTGGTGGTAAGCTGTCTTACGACTGTTCATCACTGAAGATACGATTATAATCTACTGCGGAATGGATAACATGTATGATTCTGATCCCAGTTTCTATTGGAACGTAAAAGAGTAAATAATTATCGAAATCTTTTACCCTAAACATTCGCACCAACGAAAGTTTAGGAGAATCAAATTTGTTTGGGGCTCCAATAAGAGGATTGGTTGCGATTAGCTTAAACGTGTCGTCACAAGAGTCTAAAAATCGCTGAGCAAGGTTTTCTTCAATATCAAAAAGGTAGGATGAGATAGCGAGAAGTTCCTCAAAGACATTGTCTTCGTAACTAATTTTCATTTTTTACTTTTTCGACGTTTAAGCTCGTTTCTCAGTTCTTCGACATCCCAATGTTTTACGTTTTTACTTTCAAGCCGCTCCAACAACAGTTTTTCAAGCTTTTCCTGCTCAATGCGTTTTTGGTCTGAACGTATTAGAGCTCTGACATACTCGCTTGCCGAACCATAACCGTCGCCCTTAAGCCGCTCATCAACAAACGCCTTCATTGATTCCGGTAATGACACATTCATCGTAGTTACACTCATCTCTCTACCTCAAAGCTATATTAACACGGATGTGGCAAATGTTGGCAAGAATTGTCATGTCTATTAAAATGAATCACGCAAGTGTATAACAGATACACGAGGAGTAAGATGCTGTATTCAAATACGACCCTCAAAAACTACAGACTATGATATTTACCACGGTATGTCCTGCCATTCCTTTGATGTGTTCCACTGTTCTTTCGTGTACCATCGTTGATTGCAAAAACGCCCATCGTCAACCAGCCAATCATAGACCGTAAAAAATGTGTCGGACACGATCAGCCATCGGCACTCAGGCAGCCCTAGAAAATGGAACTCTATTTTATGAAAATTATCTTCGTACCAAGAATAAGAAAATGAGGTTTTTTCACCATCAGTAACTGTCTTTGTGAATTTATAAGTTAGATACTCATTTGTTCGTGACCGAAGGTAATTCTGAAAATCAATTGCCAGATCTTTATCTAACAGCAATTTATCAATAGGATCGACCGCGTCGAAAGTAACATGATTGCGCAAAACCTGTTTGATGCCGGAGACAGTAATATCAGAGAGATGTGCCTGTCCGCTTTCCGCCAACCGTCGGAGAACTTCAGGGTCACTACCTCCGTATCTAATACACTCCAATTCAGCTCCATATAATGCTCGAAGCATTTTGTTCAACTCATCTTTTGTTTCAGGCTGGCGTTTTACAAAGCAATGATTATCGCTGTCATATTCAAACAACTCCGGAGCTTCCGTGAATGGAAGTTCACACGCAGTACAGCATCCGTCACACACATAAAATGGCCCCGGAGCGTTGTCCTTATGCGGTTTTTCGTTGTTTCCCATGAGCCAATTCTCTGCCGACAGGTGTTCCTATCGCTAGCAATACAGTTTATTCCATATTCCTCAATCGCAACCTCAATGCCTGCAGTTTAATGAATCCTTCTGCGTCGTGTTGGTCGTAGGCTCCGGCGTCGTCTTCGAAGGTAACAACTCTTTCTCTATACAAAGAATTTGGCGATTTGCGGCCGGTGATGGTGACGTTGCCTTTGTACAGTTTCAGGCGGACGTCGCCGTTAACGGTCTCTTGAGTTTGGTCGATCATTGAACGCAGGATCTCAAATTCCG
>JAHBSH010000019.1 GCA_019639215.1 Acidobacteriota bacterium | reverse complement strand
GGAACGTATAGCAGATATCGATGGTATAGAAAGCTATACTCCGGCAGAAGGTTCAACGATGACCTATTGGAAATATTGTCTGAGGGTTGATGACGCAAAGATACAGGACGGATCGGTCGGCCTTGCAAAAGCTCTGAAAACCTATGATGTAGCTTCTGCTCCTCGTTACGTGGTAAAACCTGCATTCAAATGCCGGGTGTTTTCAGAACAGAACACTTTTGGCGACAGTCATTATCCGTTCAATCTTGCACGTCCGGAAGCAGTTGATTATTCCGACGAGAACTTTCCCGGAACCTTTAAGGGACTGCATGATGTACTCGTTCTGCCGATAAACGAACGCTATACAGAGGAACACATCGAATTCCTCGCTGCGTCGATCCGCGAGGCTGCTTCGCAAGCCCGCATTGCGGAATAGGACGATTTCGCTTTGACGGACGGCAAGTTCTATCAAGGATGCCGTTCGTCAAAATTGTAATAACAGATCAATTTATAGCTATAGGATTTTATGTTGAAATTTGGATTGATAGGAACCGGCGGCATCGCCCAAACATATGCCCAGGCATTTCCGACAAGTGATCTTTGCGAGCTTGTAGCGGTGGCAGACGTACGTAAAGAGTCTGCGGTTGCTTTCGCAGAGCCGTTCGGGGCAAAGGCGTTTGCAGATCATAAAGATCTTGCTGAAAATTCTGATATTGAAGCAGTAATTATATCTACACCTCCGAACTCACACCCCGACATCGCCGAGTATTTTATGAAACGCGGTGTTCACGTATTGTGTGAAAAACCTCTCTGCCTGTCAGTAGAGGAAGCCAAGAGGATGATAGCAACGGCTAATGATAACAACGTCACGTTTACGATGGCATCAAAATTCCGTTACGTCGCGGACGTTATCAAAGCAAAGGCAATGGTCGCCTCCGGCACTTTGGGTGAGATCATTCAATTTGAGAATGCTTTTACTGCAAAGGTTGACATGTCAACTCGTTGGAATTCTGACAGCGCGGTATCCGGCGGCGGAGTTTTAATGGATAACGGGACGCATTCGGTTGATATCATCAGATACTTCCTTGGCCCGATAACGGACGTCATTGCTGTTGATGCCGGTGGCACTCAGGGTCTTTCAGTTGATGAGAACGTAAAGCTTATGACCAGGACAGAGAACGGTGTCGTTGCGACAGTTGACCTGACTTGGGGTATTAATAAGGAGCTTCCAAACTTTATCAGCATCTATGGAACAGCCGGAACTCTCCATGTCGGATGGCGTGAGTCAAAGTTTAAGCTCAACTCATCACCGGATTGGACCGTATTTGGAAAAGGCTATGATAAGGTTCAGGCTTTTCGCTCAAAGCTAGAGAATTTTAGAGGTTCCGTCAGAGGCACAGATGAATTGCTTATAACCTCGGATGGAGCACTGGCATCTGTTGAAGTAATTGATGCTGCTTACCGCTCCTTGAAAGGAAGCAAATGGGAATCTGTTTCCCGTTCAGTCGCAGGAGCTTAGGATCTAAAGTTAAACCTACTAAGAAGGTGGTGTGATCTTTGTTTATCCGCCGCCTTCTTTTAATTACCACCTGATATGGCAAAAATACATCCTACCGCATTGATCGAAGAGAACGTGACACTTGGTGAAGGCACAAGTATTTGGGACAACGTCCATATACGTCACGGTGCGTCTCTGGGCGAAGAGTGCATCGTTGGCGAAAAATCATACATAGCTTATGACGTTAAAATAGGTAATCGCGTCAAGATCAACGCGATGGTTTATATATGTGCGGCCGTCACAATTGAGGACGGTGTGATGATATCTGCCTCGACCACATTCACAAATGACCGGTTTCCGCGAGCAACATTTCCCGATCTCAAATCACTCCGGCCAAGCGAACCTGACGAACACACATTGCCAACTTTGGTTCGTGAGGGATCAACGATCGGTGCTGGATGCATAATTGGGAACGATCTTGAAATTGGCCGTTGGGCAATGGTCGGCATGGGCTCTATCGTAACGAAGAGTATTCCTGATTTTCATCTCGTTCTCGGCAGTCCAGCACGCTCAGTTGGAGCAGTGTGTAAATGCGGGAATCTATTCCACCGATTCTCAGAATCTGAAAAAGAAACATATACTTGTGAGTGCGGCCTTAGCTACAAGATAGAAGAAGGCATAGTCACAGAAGCGTAGACATATTCTCACTCTAAGATCCTAGGATGTCTAAAAATATCGCAATTATCGGAGCCGGATTTCTCGGCCTCACCGTCGCTTTAAGATGTGCACAACGCGGCGATACCGTTACTGTATTCGAATCAGGTGCAGAGATAGGTGGCTTGGCGTCGGCATGGAAGATCGGCGATGTAGTTTGGGATAAGCATTATCACGTTACGTTGCTTTCAGACGCTTATACCAGAAAGATAGTAGAAGACATCGGTCTTGCGGATGAATTTGAATGGGTAGAGACAAAAACCGGTTTTTATACAGAAGGAAAACTCTATTCGATGTCGAACACGCTTGAATTCCTAAAATTTCCGCCTTTAGACATCATAAGTAAGCTCAGACTGGGCGGCACCATCTTTTACGCATCAAGAGTAAAGGACTGGAAGGTATTAGAGAAGATCTCCGTCGAGAAATGGCTGACGAAACTCTCCGGCAAGAGTACTTTTGAAAAAATGTGGCGGCCGCTCCTTAAGGCAAAACTTGGTGACGCTTATAAAAAAACTTCGGCAGCCTTCATCTGGGCAACGATCCAAAGAATGTATGCTGCAAGAAATTCCGGTTTGAAAAAGGAAATGTTCGGATATGTTCGCGGTGGTTATGCTCGCGTATTGGAAAATCTTGCCAAAAAGCTCACGGACCTCGGTGTTTCGATAAAACTTGAAAGCAAGATAGATCGGATCGAACCGGCAGACAATAACAAAGTAAATGTAATAAACAGTGGGGTCTATTCTATATTTGATGCCGTCGTTCTTACCTGTCCTTCATCGGTGGCGGCTGATCTGGTGCCAGCATTTACTCCTAAAGAACGTCAAACTTTATCCGGAGTTAAATATCAGGGTATCGTCTGTGCTTCAGTTCTGACAAAGACTCCCATATCGGACTATTACGTTACAAATATCACCGATGAAACTCCTTTTACGGGAGTTATAGAGATGTCGGCCCTGGTTGATAAGAAAGAATTTGGCGGAAATCATCTTATATATCTGCCGAAATATGTCGAGCCGGACGACGCTATGTTCGAGCTTTCTGACGATGAGATCGAAAAGAGATTTCTTGCCGGACTTGAAAAGATGTATCCTTCATTCAAGCGTGATGCCGTGGTTGATTTCCGTGTGTCCAAGGTAAGACAAGTGTTTCCTCTTCCGGTCCTAAACTACTCAAGCTCTGTTCCGTCAATAAAGACATCTGTGCCTAATGTTTTCGTGGTAAACTCCGCTCATATTCTCAATGGAACCCTGAATGTGAACGAGACTGTAGCATTGGCAGAGCGGTTCGTAATCGAACACAAAATATGAAAAGTTGTCCACTCTGCAATTCAGCTTCGGAAAGGGTTTTTGAGGTCAAAAACACCTGGATCTTAGACTGTCAGGTTTGTGGTCATCGATTCGCAGATATAACTGCCGATATCGAGCACGTAGAAAAGACCTACGATGACTCTTACTTCTACGATGGCAACGCTGGCTATGCAGACTACACGATCGAAGCGGATATGCTGCGTAAGCGTGGTCGACAGTACGCTAAAAAAATAGCAAAGCATGTGAATAAAGGCAGGATGCTTGATGTAGGTGCAGCAGCCGGATTTATATTAAAGGGGTTTGAGGATGAAGGATGGAGCGGTGTTGGTCTCGAACCTAACCCATCAATGGCTGAATACGGAAAAACCAAGCTTGGCTTGAACATGAATATTGGAACTCTGGAAATGTTCGATAAAAATGAGCGCTTTGACCTTGTATCAATGGTACAGGTCGTGGGACATTTATTCGATCCTTCCTCAGCCTTTGCGAGTGTCAAAACCATTCTGTCTGACGGTGGTCATCTGCTGATCGAATCGTGGGATCGTGCTTCATTTTCAGCCAGGATCTTAGGAAAGCATTGGCATGAATATTCGCCCCCTAGTGTGCTGCACTGGTATTCCCATCAAAGTCTTGTAACATATCTTTCTGGCATCGGTTTTGAAGAGATAGCGTACGGACGAACACTAAAGAAAATAAGTGGTAAACGAGCAAAATCATTGCTTCAATACCGACTAGGATTCAAAGCGTTGTTCAGTCCGATACCTGACTCTCTTTCACTCCCGTATCCATCAGAAGATCTCTTTTGGACCTTATTGAAATATAATGGTACCGATCATTCTCAATAATGTGTTTCGAAACAATTAGAGTTCAAAAGCAACTGGCTTTTATTTCTGATTGAATTTCCCGAAAACTCTATTTGAATCAACCTTTATATTAGAAATTTGTTATGTCTGCATCTAGAAACAAACCGATAGCGAGTCTTTCTTTGGACTTGGACAACAAGTGGTCATACATGAAAACCCATGGTGACGCCGGTTGGGAAGAATTCCCTTCCTATTTGGACATCATCGTGCCGCGATCACTTGAGTTCCTCAAGGAACGAGAGATCAAGATCACTTACTTTATTGTGGGACAAGATGCTGCTTTGGAAAAGAACCACAATGCGTTGAGACAAATATCTGCGGCGGGACATGAGGTCGGCAATCATTCTTTTAATCACGAGCCTTGGCTGCATTTGTATTCAAAACAAGAACTGATCGATGAGTTCGCAAAGGCTGAGGACGCAATAGAATCTGCCACAGGCGAACGCCCTGCGGGCTTTAGAGGTCCCGGATTTAGTCTTTCTGATACCGTTTTGGAAGTTCTGGCTGAAAGGGGCTACAAATACGATTGTTCTACATTTCCAACATATCTTGGCCCACTGGCTCGTGCTTACTACTTCATGAAAGCCGGCGAGATGTCTGAGGATGAAAAGGAAAAACGCAAAGGTCTTTTTGGTAAATTCTCGGATGGTTTTAGAACCTTGAAACCGCATTATGTGAAGGCAGCCGGCCGCGATCTGTTGGAAATTCCGGTTACGACCTTGCCGATGTTCAAAACTCCGATACATGCGAGCTATGTCATCTATCTCGCGTCGTTTTCCAGACTTGCCGCGCGAACCTATTGGAACAACGCCTTGAGGTTATGCCGGATCACAGGTGTCCAGCCCTCGCTTTTGCTGCATCCGCTTGATTTTCTAGGAGCCGAAGACGCTCCCGAGCTTTCATTTTTTCCGGGAATGAATATGCCGGTCGAAACAAAGCTGGAGATAATGGATGAGATAATCCGTCCGTTTGCTAAACATTTCCGCATAGAAAATATGATGGGACATGCCAATTTTATTCATGCCCAGCAAAACTAGTTGTCCAGGGATCTGCTTTGATAGAGGCGTTTGCTGGACTGTCCGATCAATGGATCTTTCGCTACAGATATACGCGCAACTTTATTCAAAAAAATAAGCGGTGATCTTTTGTCACCGCTATTGCTCATTCGAAAGTGCTTTGTGGATAGCTAGAATTTGGCGTTCTTCTGCGAGCATTGCCCGTTTGAGTCACAGAACCAATCCCTAACTAGCTCCAATATCCCGCGTTTTCCATCGCCAACATAATTCTCGCGCCGTTTCCGGTACTCGTTCAGCACTTTCACCGAGCGATCTCTCAACGAAGTATCGACCGCATCGGCTGTATAGCCTTTTGGTACCGCATAGACGAAAAAATTGGTATCGCGGGCGAAAGTCGGAATGGAAATAAAATCCCGCACGACAAATTGCCCAGTCAAATTCTCTTCATTCGATGCTTCAACAAAAAACCTTACTGCGTGATCCGGATATCCAAAGAGGTAGCCGTAACCGCCGTTTCTTGCTGAAGTCTTTTCATTCTCGACAGCATACAGCACTTCGAGCGGATGCGACCCTGGCGTAATACCCCAACGAGAAAAGAAATTCTCTCTTTCTTCGATCATCCTCCGAAGAGCAGGACGCGAAAAAACAACTATGTCAAGAAATCTTTTTCCTTCATACACTGCTGTATAGTGTTGGATATCGGCAAAAAAATCGTCACCGCATCTCCACTGCTGTAAGACCTCACGGACATCGGCTATGTCAGAAAGAGCATCATGCCGCTCTAAAGCTTGTTTTGCCTCTGACAGACGACCTCTTTCATCAGGCTTTAGTTCATCAGGCTTCTTATCGCCAAATTCAGCAATTATCTTTCTAGCGTCTTCTACAGATATCCTCGGTAGACTTGTCCGGACACTATAAGATCTAATACCCGAGCTCATCGGCTTTATCCCACCGACAAGCGTGTATAATGCAGCTTCATCCATTGCTTTTAGCAGCAATTCTTCAGCGATCTTTCGTTTATCAGGCGACAGTTTTTCAAAAGGAAAACATTCCGCGCGAGAAACACCCTGTGACATGACGGTGATATTAAGAAGAAAGATCACCGCCAAAAATAATACAGATCTTAGATAACTCATAATTTCTTGTCGTTCGAGTCTTTGTGGTTACTTCCCTATTTCTCCTATAGTTCTAAAACAGCACCTTTACGGCAAACTGAAGCGAGCGCGGGCCGCCAACCGTATAAAGCGAATTCAAGCCGCCAGTCGCTCCTAGTTGATTCGAAAGCGTTTGTGCTGACAGGCCAACGTTTGTGAACCTGGTGTCAACGGTTGTTCCGGGCAAATTTGGATTTGCATTCGGATTATATTGGCGACGGATCGCTGTGTATGAATTCGAACTATTCATAGCGAAATTTGCCTGATTGAATACATTGAATGCCTCGGCACGCAGCTGCATCCGAAATCTTTCGGTCAGCTTGAACTCACGACGCAGTGTCAGATCCGTCTGGAAAAGATTAAAGCCTCTCAGAGCATTCCTTTCCAAATTACCAACTGATGTCGGCCCTGGAAAATCAAATGCGTCGATGTTCGCCATTCGCCCACCCGGAAAGTTTTCATCATATAAGTACAATGGCTGTCCGGGAACCAAATTTGGCCGTGTCGAATAGGTAATGAAATTTACCTGATCGTAGTACGCCACAAACACCTTGTACGGCGGAGCCGAACGGCCACGCGTTATCATATCTACTGCAAAACCATTCAGCAGCTTTCTGCCAAAGCCTTCTTTGATAGGTGACGGTATTCGGTATGTCAGAGCAGCGGAGTAATTGTGACGGATATCAAAATCCGAATATCCGTACTCGCTGTCCGGATCTACCCTGACCGCACCGGAACCACCTGCGATCTCTGAAGACATATTGTCTTTTGAGTGCGAATAGCTGTATGACGCCATTGCCTGCAGCCCTTTGGTCAAACGGCGGTTGAACTGAAACTGCAAAGCGTAATAGTCTGACCTCCCGCGGTTATCGGTCATATAAATAAAGCTGGAATTTGTCGGCCCTCCGAATATCGGATTGATCCAATTCTTTTCCGGTATCCCAAGCCCCGCTCTGCCGGGAGCATTAGACAATGTCTCTGTGAACAACAGTTTTCTTCCATTTGCCGCAACGAACGAAACACTTATGCTCTGATTACTGCCCAAAGACTTTTCAAGCGCAAGGTTGTATTGAAGGACACGAGGCGGCACAAAGCCCGTATCACGGTTATAAACATAGAAGCTCGATGAATAAGGCGGGGTGGTACTGAATGGAAGCGGCTGCAATGCATCATTTAATGCCTGTGATCCGATGACGAATGGGATCGGCAGTGAGGCTCGTACAGTACTAAATGGGAACCCTGTATATCCGCGAACTGCTTGGCCGGTACCCATATCATAAAATAGCCCCACGCCACCTCTAAAAACAAAAGTGCCCGCTTCGTCCAATGAATACGCAACACCAACGCGAGGTGCAAAATTAGCATACGTCGCTTCGAAAGCCTCGGTTCCTGGAGCCGCGAGCGTTGCGGTTAAAGGATCATTCAATCCATCAATGGCATACGGCAATTCCCCATCTGAAGAAGGCGGAAGGTTCAGATCCCATCTAAGCCCGTACGTCAGGGTCAGTCTTTGGCTTGTTCTCCATGTGTCCTGACCATAAAGTGAATAATTCTCAAATTTGAACTGACCGGCCGGAGCAAATGCTTGTGTGCTGACCCGAACCATGCCGAAAGTGTTCGGCGCGTTTTCGTTCAACAACGCATCAAGCAAGCCGAAGTTATAGCTGTAGCCGAATGAGCGCGCATTGACAGTTGGTTTCAATTGACGATAATCTCCGCCAAATTTCATCTGATGATTTCCGGCAAGATACGTCAGATTCCCGACAAAATTGATCTGTTTTTGGCCGTTACCCCAGGTTCTGCCTCGGGTTTGATTCATCAGATCTCCAAACTGCACGCCGGCAGAGGCGTTCTCCTCTGTAATATAGTCCGGCAACAGTCTGGAAAGAGATGGTACAACCGCTCCATCAATATCCTGCGGAAGGAAGAGGAAGTCACCATCATCATGGGTTATATTCAAGCGGCCATCAAACACCGCTTGCGGCGAAAAGGCATATGTTGCTCCGCCTGTGAACAATTTGGTCGTTACGTTGTAGTAATTTGTCTGGTTAGCAAACGCAGTTGTAGCTTGATCATTTTCGGATGGTGTCCGTTTATATCTGCCAAAAATGCTGAATTGCGAATTGAAGTGGTGATCGATCCTAACGCCCCACGAATTCATCTTGATAGGATTCGAGATCGATGCCAGATACCTTCCGACATATTGAGCACGATTTCCTGCAATGATGCTTGGAGCATTTGGCAACGGAAAACCATTCAAAAAATCTGCAATGTCCGTAAGGCCCAACCTGACCGCTTCAGATCTTGCAAACAGTGAAGGAGTGTTTGCACTACGGAACACAGGCTGACGCACCTGCATATTTTCATACGATACAAAGAAGAATGTTTTGTCCCTTAGCGGCTTAAAAACGTCTTCATTTCTTCCTAAAGGCAGCAGAACCGGACCGCCAACTGTAAACCCAAAATGGTTTTGACGTAGCACTCCGCGCGTGATGCCGCTCCTGTTATTAAAAAAATTATTTGCGTCAAATATCTCATTTCTAATGTAGTGCGAGACACTGCCGCTCAACCTTCTTCCACCTGCACGTGACTGCATTATTACCTGGCCGCCTGGCGATCTGCCGTATTCAGGGGCAAAGGTTGATGTCATTACGCGAAACTCTTCTAATTCATCTACGGACAGCAAGTTATTGAATCCGCCAGTAACCGTAGTACTGGGCAATGTGCCTGCCGCTTGTTGGCTGTAGGTCGCGATCGGTGTAGTACCGGAATTTGCCCCGATACCGTCAACAATGAAGTAGTTTGAATTCGAGCGCTGACCGTTGACTGAGAATTGTCCAGGATTCGTTGCATCGGGCGGGGTCAGCACAACCCCAGGCGTCAATTCCAGCAGCGATTGAAAAGTGCGCCCGTTCAAAGGAATGTTTTCAACAAACTCGCGATTGACCACGGTTGAAACTACCGCAGAATCCCTTTCGACAACCAATTGGTCAGCTTCAACAGTAACTATTTCGCTCACTTCGCCTGTCGCGAGTGTGACGTCATGAGTTGAGCGTGCGGCAACATTCAATACCAAATTATCTATAACTGCCCGTTGAAAACCCTGTTGTTCGACCTCAAGCCGATAATTGCCCGGCAGGAGTTCAACGAATATATAAATGCCGTCATTTCTACTGGTGGTGGTAAATGCTCTGTTGGTTGCTTTATTCACTACCTTCACAGTTGCACCGACAACTGCCGCACCTGAACTGTCCCTAACATAACCGGACAATGTTGCAGAACTGCTTTGCGCAAAAACTTGCACGGTGAAAATCAGTAGGAGAATGGCTAGTGCTGTTGAAAAAACCGCTCTCAGAGTGGTTATGCTATTTATCATATATAAGATCTCCTTACTCATTAATGCTCCTGGTTATTTAATTGATTACCTAAATACGCTTGACCAATTAATTTGGTTCAACTTTCGGTCAATGAGACCTCGAACTTGTAATATACATTCGGCTATCAGCAACAACATTTCTTTTTCACCACCGGATATCACGTCCTGCCGAATGGACGATTAGAGAAGGTGACCGTCCTTATATTCGATCTACTACCCTTTGATTCATCAGCTGTGGTCTTTCGAAAAAACTGATGTTAAAAAGCCGCTCTTTGCTTTCACTACGAAACAAAAAAATACGGCCGTAAAGCATCATTTTTTGCTTTGCGACCGACTGAGATATCTATTTATAATTAATTGGCTTTTATGTTTTTGTAATAGATCTCAGTTAATAGTCGCCATGCGAACATGCAGACACATATGCATATTTGTGATATGTCGGCTATTAATAAAAGTTATGAGATCTCTTTTCAACATAAGGACTTCGTTAATTTACTTGATACTAACGGAACGACCTTACCTTGTCAAACCATCTCATTTTTCTATTCTGGAAAGACTTATAGCTCTTTTCTGATTGTGCAAAACTTTGCTTCCTTCTATGGACACTTAGATCTGCGTTCAACTTTTCCATATCCGTTATATATCTGAGGATACTGACGAATGAGCGAGATAAGAATATGTTTATTGATCGAGTTCTTAATGTAAATAAATCTTTTTTTGACTAACGTTTCTGCTTAGCTTTAGTAGATCAATATCTGTACCTATGCGGTTCTGGCAGTGATCTGTTCAGATGAATATTTCCGAAATCACCCGTTCAACTTTATTGGTTTCAGATAGCTTAAGATATGTGCTGTAAGCAGCACTCAGAGAAGATAATTGACATGTCCATATTACCTAAAGTTGTGCGATACGACCTCTGCTGTGAAGCCCTTAAGTGTTTTAAAACTGAGAGCTTTCAGCATTCCGCGTTCTTCAAAGATGCCTCTGATGATCAAGTAATCGCTTTGGTTGATGACTGAGCGGTATTCTTCAAACTTGTCCGGCATCACGACAAAATTAGAATGCCCGGTCTCGTCTTCGAGCGTAATGAAGACAACATTATTAGCGGTCATCGGACGTTGACGGATGATCACGGCTCCCGCAACTGAAACAACCTGCCCTTTCTTTAGGTTGATCGATTCTTTGGCTGAAAGAACTCTGCGTTTCGTTAATTCCTCACGGACAAATGCCATCGGGTGCTTGCCGATCGAAATGCCGGTCTTCTTAAGGTCGGCTTCAACAAGCTGCAAACCTTCCATTCGTTTCAGAAATGATGGTCTATGAGTGGCAGACGGCTTCGTGAAGGTACTGCTTTGTTCCTCTGATTCCACATTCCGAGCTCCGCATTCCGCATTTCTAAATAGTTCTCCTTGCGGCTGTATCGCAAGTTCGGACTGCCAAAGGGCCTCGCGCCGATGAACGGTGTTCTCAAAATTCAATGCACCGGCGATGCTCAAAGCCCTGATCTCGCGTTTGTTTATTTTGGGTACACGGTCTATCAGGTCGGCGACACTTATATAAGGTCCGTTCGCTTCGCGTTCGGTAACGATCTCCTCACCAGTTTCCTTCCTTAGACCTCGCACGTATTTCAAGCCCACGCGGACATACTTTTCAATAACCCGGTCACTACCGTTCCCGGTTCTGACATCTTCGACCGTAAAAATATACTGCGAGCGGTTTATGTCGATGGCCAGAAAACGAAGGCCGTGGCGCTGAGCGTCTTTGACAAGCGTTGCCGCGTTATAAAACCCGAGCGGATAATTATTGAACATCGCCGCCATAAAACACGCACGATAATGCACCATAAAATACGCCGATGCGTAGGCAAGCAGAGCAAAGCTATATGCATGAGATTCGGGAAAGCCGTAGTTGGCAAAAGCTTTTGTGTAATCAACGACCTGTGTCTGCACGTCAAAAGGAATTCCCTTTTTTGCCATCCCTTCATGCAATTTCTGCGTGATAAGTTCCATCTTGCGGTCAGGCCGCTTGAAGCCCATCGCACGGCGAAGTTCTTCTGCTTCTGAACCGGAGAAATCGGCAATGTCCATCGCTATCTTCAAAAGCTGCTCCTGAAAAAGCGGAACGCCCATTGTCCGTTTCAGGATCGGCTCAAGCGATTCGTGCGGGTAAGTCACGTCTTCCAAGCCTTGCCGTCTTTTGATATACGAGTGCAGCATATTGCCGACGATCGGCCCGGGGCGTATGATCGCCACCTGTACAACGATGTCATAGAAATTCTGCGGCTTTGATTTCGGCAAAAAAGCGATCTGAGCACGGCTCTCAACCTGAAACATTCCGACCGTATCCCCTGTTTGCAGAGCTTCATAAACCTTCTTATCATCCTGCGGAACTTTATAAAGGCTAAGATCTTCGTTGTGGTGTGTGCCTATCAGTTCGATGGTGTCACGCAATACTGCCATCATTCCGAGGCCAAGCAGATCTACCTTTACGATCTTCAATGCTTCGCAATCATCCTTGTCCCATTGAACAATAGTGCGGTCTTCCATCGACGCCGGTTCGATCGGTACTATCGAATCAAGACGGTCGATAGAGATGACCATCCCGCCCGAATGCTGGCCAAGATGTCTTGGAAAATCGAGGATTCGTTGATAAAGATCTGAAAATTTTCTCAAAGCATTATTCGTCGTTGGATCAAATCCTTCTTCCTTTAAGCGGCGGTTTAGTTCTTCTCCCTTAAATGTTTCGTAGTGAGAATTGAGCCTAGAGAGCCTGTCCAAAACATCCGTGCCGAAGCCAAATACCTTACCAACTTCTCGAACAGCCGATTTTCCGCGATATGAAATGACGTTTGCCGTCATCGCCGAACCGCGTCTGCCAAATTTTTGATAGACGTGTTGTATGACTCTTTCACGGTCATCGCCCGATGGCAGATCGATATCGATGTCGGGATACTGTTCGTATTTTTCCGACAAAAACCTCTCGAACAGCAAATTATGCTTGATCGGATCAACTGCGGTTATACCGAGTGCATAACAAACTACAGAGTTTGCAGCCGAACCACGCCCTTGCGAGAGAATTCCTTCTTGTTTGCAGAAATCGGAAATATCGCTGACCTGTAAAAAATAACCTGCCAGCTTTTTCATCGATATTATTCGAAATTCTTTCTCAAGGCGTGAATGAATTTCATATCGGATCGCCGGAGAACTGCCGCTGTATCTTTCGGACGCTCCTCGTTGGGCCTTCTTCATTAAGAAAGAGTCCATCGTCTCTCCGGAAGGAACAGGATAATCGGGAAAATTGTAAGAAAGCTCATCCATTGAGAAATTGACTCGCGAAGCTATCTCTCTGGTTATCTCTACAGCTTCTGGAAGATCTTCGAAAAGCCAAAGCATTTCATCGTGAGATTTCAGATGCCGCTCGTCGTTCTCCGAAAGAAGATTACCGGCTTCATATATCGTCGTGTGATTCTTGATGCAGGTGAAAACGTCAAAAAGCTCGCGATCATGTTGATCCGCGTAATAGACTCCGTTCGATGCAAAATATGGGATACGAAGCTTGTGTGCATATCCCAACAAGACTTGATTGATGTGTTCTTCAGAGCGAAGGTGATGCCGCTGAAGCTCAACGTAAAGACGGTCGTCAAAAACATACTTGAGCCAAGCTGCATCTTCGAGTCCTCGTCCATTTTTGATGCTGTTGTGAATAAACCCATCGGCTCCACCGGTGAAGCACATCAGGTTTTGCGAATGCTGCTCTATGTCTTCCCTCGTGGCAAAATGCTCACCTTTTCTGCTTCGTAGCTTTATGGTCGTTATGAGCTTCGAAAGATTCTCATAACCCGCACGGTTCAGCGGAACCAATGGCAGAAGGCTGCCGTCTTCCATTGTTATCTCAGCACCGATGATCGGTTTAAGCCCTTGTTCCTTTGCCTCGAAATGAAACCGCACCGCACCGGCAACAGTGTCGCGGTCGAGCAGAGCGATATGGCTCATCCCGAGTCCCGCCGCACGTTTTGCCAATCTCTGCGGCTGTGACCCTGAAGATAGAAAACTGAATGCCGATCTTGTATGAAGTTCACAAAACATCTTCAGTCGTATTCACCGATCAAAAACCAATCCTTGTTTGCTCTGGCAAGTCGATAGATCCCACGGTTTTCGATCTCAACATCCCATTCCTGTGTCTTCCAGGCTTTGTCCCACCAGGTCGAGTTCCCTTTCCACACGCCGCTATATTCGCTGACATATCCGTCGAAATATCTAGTTCGGACAAAGACAAGGCGGCCGTCACGATAAATAACTTCGGCTCGCTGCGGCGGACAGTAAAAAGTGAATGCTAATGCGGGTTTGCGAGGTTCTACATTTATGCTCTCAACACCTTTCGGCAGCAGATTTGGATCAAGAACAAACGGTTCCGCAATACGCCGGTTAAGGATCACAGGCAGTCCGACATTTTCTTCGCCGACCAGTTTCTTGAGTTTATTTACCGTAAGAAGCAGGTTTTCGGGTTCGGGACGCGATGCGGCGTAAAGCCCGCGTTGTGACGGTCTGGGTTTTGTGAAATGAGCGGTGATGTGAACAGCAGCTATCTCCGCCTCGGGTGGATCAAGCGAAATTCGCAGATTTACGAGCTTCAGCCAAAACGCTTTTTCCAGCGTTGGAAATGAGGTCTTTATTTCGTACGATTTGGTGGCTTTGTCCCTTAGCCTGAATTCGATATCAAGCTGTTCGGTGCTGAGACCGTAGTTATCTATCTCGGTAAAAAGCTTCTCAAAACCGTGATTTAGCAAAAATATCAACTGCTCGAAATTCTGCACCGCATTATCGAGATCATATCGCCATGAAACATGTCGATCCTTTATATTCGGCACGAGTATCGATCGGCTTTTCTGTTCGATCACGTCAATAACGGTTTGGAAGTCTTTGCCGTATCGGTTTATTAGTTCATCGTGCGGAATCACTAGCAGATCTTCCACTTTTCGCAGGCCAAGATCGTTGAAAACCCGCAATGCGTCCTGCTCTATTGGCAGATCTGACAGCGGAAGCCGGGAGAAATTTTCGGACGAGTGTACCGCTCTTACTGATCCGCCGTTTTGCCGGGCAAGGATGCAAGCTGAATCTATTGTCTCGGCAACGGCGACGCTTCCGGCAAGACCAAGATGCTGCATTGCAGTCATGATCTTCGAAGCGAGAGTATCACGATCACCGATCAATTTTTCAAGCCCGCTTACGTCAAACAAAATGCCGTCTTCCAGCATCTCTATCGAATATGCAAAATCACGCGCAACTGACAGCAGGGCCGCTTTGTCCTGTTTTATATTTGCTGAAATGATACATGCGAATAACCTAGCCATTTGTATGATCCGCCTCTATGGTTGTTTGAAGCGGAATGCCGTAAAACTGCTTTCTGGAGGTCATATCGATATTGATCTCCCGCAGCAGTTTGAATCTGCCTTTTCCCGACCATTTCGCTCTGTCTTTACGCTCAAATGTAAAAGCTTGCTGGGATGCAGAACCTGTTACAGGCTCGTTAGCAGTTACGAATAGGAGCGTTGGGGTCTCTTTTATGCGGGTTCTATATCGGTACCAATAGGTCTTAGGAACCATACGGAGCTTTTGCAATGGAAGACCGCCGAGGTTTAGCCATATTGCTCCAAAACCTTTCGCCTGCACCAGATGATCCGCCGCCATGAAAGCCTTTTCAATATCTCCTCCGCAGCGAACCCATAACAAATTCTCAAGCACTACGCCGGAGGTCTCTGCTGATCTTGGGTCAAACCCATTGCTCGAATCGACCACAGCACACACTTCACCGTGAGCCGTCAGCTTTGCCAGCAAAGAAAGTGCTATTGCGGTCTTTCCTGAAGATGCAGCACCTGAAATTTCGACCACCGCTCCTCGAGTAAAAGCAAACGCCGAAAACTCCAGAACCACTTCATCGAAATGTTTTTGTTCTTCTTGAAGGCGGGAGGCTAATTTGACCAGACTAAGATGGGCCATTGCAATATATCCGACCCAGTGTCGGAGATAAGAGTATATTGCATAGATGAAACATACGTCAAAGAAAGAAATAGATTATTCATGAAAAGGTCAAGGATGTTGTTTTGAACCACCAAAACATTTCTGACACAGTGTAAAAAGCGATGAATTGTTGAGAGTTTTGAGCGGAAAAACGATGACAAAATAAGAACTGCAACCAACTGTGAATCAGGCCACAAAAACGGGGCTTTCGTAAATCCACGAAAACCCCGTATTTATTGGTCGGGACGGCGAGATTTGAACTCACGACCTCTCGCACCCCAAGCGAACGCGCTACCAGACTGCGCTACGTCCCGATAACTGAATTGTTAGATTAAATTTGAAGCCAAGAATTGTCAAACCGCTTAATCCGCAGCAAGTGTCCGATCACTTACCTCGGCCATTAGTAAGCATTTCCCTTAGCTCCATTAAATGAGTTGAAAGTTGGCGGATCGCATCGACCTTTTCCTGACTCAGAGTATCGAGAGAGTCAGTGGATGCCTCAGATGCATAGGTCACAGATCCATCTCCTTCGATCTCACCGTCAAAAAGAGTAGGTTCAGTTAACTCAAAAGTATCGTCGGCAGGTTCTGGGTGAACTATCTTCAGTTTTGGAGCATCGACACGGATATCGGCCTGCAGCTTTTTGCGTGCTCCGGCAATTGTGAACATCTCGTCATAAAGCAGTTCTTTTATCCGAAGAGCCACTTCAACATCGCGCCGTCTATAGCTCCGCTGCCCCGACCGATTTTTCTGCGGCGACAGTTGAGAAAATTCTGTTTCCCAATATCTGAGAACATGAGCCTGAACACCAACAAGGTCGCAGACCTCGCCGATCTTAAAGTAAATTTTCTCAGGTATTGCTATAGCGTGTTGTGCCATGGGTCTTAAATATATGTTAAAGTCCTTTTAGAGCTAATCCGCCGTTATTGTATGTATTTATTAAACTTGTGTCAATGTTTACATAATGCGTTCTGAATTTGAGTTCATCAATCACATTAAGAAAACATATGCCCTAAAGCATATCGGAGATGACTGCGCTGCACTTCCAAAAGATGACAAGACCGACATGGTCATCACCGCGGATCTACTGGTTGAAGACATTGATTTCAGGCTTGACTGGACAACTGCTAAGTTCTTAGGACACAAGGCTTTAGCCGTCTCGCTCTCAGATATTGCCGCAATGGGAGCTAAGCCGACGTGGGCACTGCTTTCTATTGGTGTTCCTGAAAAGATCTGGAAGGGTGATTTTCTTGATGAATTCTATGAAGGCTGGCACGGTCTTGCGGCAGAATCTGGCGTTGAACTCGTTGGAGGCGATATTTCACGTGTTCCCGACAAGATTGTCATAGATTCTGTTGTCAGCGGTGATGTCGCCAAAGGCAAAGCCGTCTTGAGATCTGGAGCAAAACCAGGCGATGCTATCTATGTTTCAGGTGAACTTGGTGGGGCAGCAGCCGGTTTGGCATTACTAGAAAATGGCTTGCGATATTCTGATCTGTTGATCCCGGAACAGCTAAATTTGCTCAAAGAACAACTTGCTCCGACGCCTCAGAAAGGTTTTACTTTTCAAACCTTCCCTGTTACATCAATGATCGATCTCAGCGACGGGCTTTCGTCTGATCTAGCTCATATTTGCTCAGCCAGCGGTGTTGGAGCCAAAGTTTTTTTAGAAAGACTCCCTTTCAATTCAAATTTAGACGCGATAGGCCTTTCGCCTGAAAGGAAAGTTGATCTTGTACTCAACGGAGGCGAAGATTTTGAGCTTCTTTTCACCGTAGATGAAAAAAAAATTTCACCACAGTTTTTGGTCGAATTTCACCGCATCGGCGTTGTGACCGCAAATGTTGGAATCATTGAGTTTATAGATGGAGATAAGACTACTGTTTTAGAGCCGAAAGGCTATCAGCATTTCTGACGTTTTCACATCCCGTTCAAAAAAATTTTCAAAAAAAGCTTGACAAGCATTTTTTCTTCGTGCTAAAACTTTCAACCGTTGCAGAAATTTGCAACGATATTTTTTTGGTACGAAGAAGCTGAGAGCAGATGCTCTTGTTTTCTGAGGAAATTATGATTCGAAGTTTACGACATACATCGAGGATATATACAGGCTCAAAGGCGGGCATAAATATGCGGCCCGGCATGGCTTGGAATATGTTCGTATGTTCCGGCCTCGATCAAAGCCAATTTGAAGCGAAACCGAACGGACTCGTCCGTTTGGAAAGAAAGATCTGATTCAGCGGGAGCGGCGTTCCCGCTCCCAAAACATCGAAAGTACGGCGAACATTTCGCCGATGAAGTTTTTAGGAGCGGTTACGTCCGGGATATTGGAAGCCCGATGTAGCCGCTCCTATTACTTTTGATGTTTGACAACTGAATAGCCGTATTTCGCAGTTGGCAGTTGGCGGAAGACAGTAGGCGGTCGGAGATCCGGCTTTTTACAGTCAACCGCCACCTGCCTACTGCAAAGTTTTTAAGCACCGGCCGCCTGTTGGAGAAGGCAGGCAGTCTGTAAAACTGTCGCTCGTAGCAGCTCAGAAGGTTCGAATCCTTCCCGGTGCGCCAGATTTCTGTAGGCAGTTAGCGGCCTAATGACCGCACTTGCCGTTCCCACTTTTTTCAGAGGCATCAATAGATCAAATTGGTAGAGCAAACGGTCGATAACCGTTAGGCTTCAGGCTCAAATCCTGATTGATGCACCACTCGGGGATGTAGCTCTAATTGGCAGAGCGGAACATTTGCACTGTTCAGGCTGAGAGTTCGAATCTCTCCGTCTCCACCAAATATTTCTTTCGGAAGGTTAGTCTAATTGGCAAGGCAGTGGTCCTGAAAACCATCGGGCTATGTCCCATGCAGGTTCGAGTCCTGTACCTTCCACCATTTTTCGGAAACGTGGCGAAACATAGCCGCTGTTGTTTGCTAAACAACCGGGAGTGATACCATGCAGGTTCAAGTCCTGTCGTTTCCGCCAATTTCTGGAGGCGTAGCTCAGATGGAACACAGAGCGACTGATTACGAATCAGTAGGTCGGAGGTTCGAGTCCTTCCGTCTTCACCAATTTTATTTAATAGCGTTTAGCGAATATTCCCACAAACGCATCGCGTTGTCGCGATCAATAGCAAACGGAGCGACACCGGTCATATCCGTCGTTCTACTTTCTGCGACGTAAGTTTCGTTGCAATCGACAAAATATCTGCCGCCGATCCCTTCGAGCAATGGCGATGTTGCCAGCAAGATCGATGTTGCGGCTCCTTGTTCGGGAGTTTTGCTCTTCTCCGTCGGTGGCAAAGGCCCACCGATGTATTGTTCGAGCTTTGACGGGATCGACCCCGGCATCAACGCGTTTGATGTAATGCCGTCGGCTTTCCACAACTCACTAGCAGCCACTGAGAACAGGATATTCGCCGTTTTAGATTGGCCGTAGGCGAGAAAAGGATCGTATGCCCGAAAGAGAAAATTCACGTCATCAAAAATGACAGGTGAACGCTGATGAGCACTTGAGCTGACCGAAACTATTCGTGCGTTTCCGGCTTGCTTCAAAGCGTCAAGCAGCCAAACGCTAAGTGCAAAATGCCCTAAGTGATTGGTCGCGAATTGCAGCTCATGGCCCGATGCGAGCTTCAATTCAGGATAAGCCATTATTCCGGCGTTATTGATCAAAATATCAAGCGGCCCATACCACGTTTCGCAAAAAGATCTGACCGAAGCCAGATCAGTAAGATCAAGTTCGGATATCTTGAGCCGGACATTGCCGGTTGATGATGAAATATCTCGAACGATGTCTTCAGCCGCGTTAGTATTTCGAACCGCAACGGTCACATCTGCACCCGCTTTTGCCAAAGCCCGCGTCGTTTCGATCCCGATGCCGGAAGCTCCTCCGGTAACGATAGCTCGCTTTCCGGTCAGATCAATGCCTTCGATCACTTCCATTGCGGTCGAATTCCTGCCAAAGGGTGTTGTTATCAGGTTCATAATGTGAGAATAAAACAAAAGTTTAGCGTTGCGAACACCTATTCGCAATGCCGTACATGGGGATGAATGCAAAGCGTCGAGCGATCAGTTTTTCAAGCTGAATGTAGCGGGTTCGAGTCCCGCCTTCCCTGCCAGCATTTCGGGTTCGTCCAATTGGAAGGACGCTTGGCTCTGAACCAGGAAATAGAGGTTCGAATCCTTTGCCCGAAGCCAACATCGAATTCCGAATTGCAGAAACGAAGATTCCAACCCACACATGAGACTTCATATTTTGATCTTGGAATCTGGAATCTGGAATTTGGAATTCCCAGAGCGTTCCGCAGAGGCTATACGGGCTTGCCTTGGGAGCAAGTATTCGCAGGTTCAAATCCTGCCGCTCTGACCAATCTTAGTAACAAGTAAACCGGAACAAGTGATAAGAAAAGCGGCAGTGTGATCTCCACTTGTCTCTAGTAACTTGTCTCTTGTTACTCAAAACGCACGCGTGGCCAAACTGGCAAAGGCGCCGGTCTTAGAAACCGGATATTGAAGGTTCAAATCCTTCCGCGTGTACCAATTCTGTTAGTTATGAGTGATAGGTGACGAGTGACAAGTACAACATCGAGTCCAAACTTATCACTTGTAACTTGTCACTTTTTACCAATAGAAGCGGGTGTAGCCAAGCGGCCAAAGGCGGCGGACTGCAGATCCGCTATTCATCGGTTCAAATCCGATTTCCCGCTCCATTTTTTTATGTCAGTAGCTCAATTTGGTAGAGCGTCGGTCTCCAAAACCGAAAGTTGCAGGTTCGATCCCTGCCTGACATGCCAAAGTCTCGGCGAATGCAGAAATGACTACATTGTCTTGAAAACAAAACCGTGTCATTTCAATTCTTGTCGCCTTACATGGCCATTTCGGGCGAATGCCGAAAGGACTACATGGTGAGAGCTGCCGGGTTTACCGGTGCGCGTTGGTTCGACCCCAACCGTCATTTATGACGTAAGCTCAGTAAACTGTCTTCTCAAACAATTGTCGCCCTAAGCCAGGAGGACGCCGTTTGGTGAGTCCTCCAGACTCGAGACTTAAGACTCATTGCTCTTACGTGGTTCGTAGCTCAATTGGCAGAGCACTTCACTGTGAATGAAGCCGTTGTCGGTTCAAATCCGATCGATCCACCCAAATTCAAATATCAAATATCGAATACTGAATATTGAATATTCGACATTAAATATTCTCGAATTCTTTTCCGGGGCTGTGGCAGAAAGGCGTATGCACTTCACTGTCTATGAAGACGATGACGGTTCGAGTCCGTTCAGTCCCGCCAGCTTGAATGCGGAATATGGATTTCGGAATGCGGAATTCTTCTTGAGACAATTGAAATTCCGCATTCCACCTTCCGCACTCCGCACTCCGCACTTAAAACCGGACGTTTAGCTGAGACAGATCAGCGTCGGTTTGAAGAACCGAAGAGCTTGGTGCGATACCAAGAGCGTCCACCAGACCCCAAACCGGACAGAACATCGTCCGGCAATTTTAACCGTACAGGAGAACACGACCATGTTTACCCTTATTAGTCGCAGTACTTTCACAATGTGATCTTTCTGCTTTCCCTGATCTGCTGAAAGATACGTCGCCGAGATAACACAAACATCTTTCAGTTTTGGAAATGAGGAAAAGAAATGAGCAAGAAATATCACGTTGAGCGACGCGAGTTCCTCAACAAATTTACTAATCTGCGTGCTTACATCATTGCCGTGGTCGAGGATGCTCGCGAAAAGAACGTCAGCGATGCCGGGAATGACGAGTGGCACGAAATAACCCTAAAGTTAGCCGACTGTGCCAACGAGATCGAGTTATATTTCGACCTCTCAACCATGGAAGAGCGCGAGAACAGCCTGTACAAGATACAGACGCTAGCCGATGTCATCAATGAATTCAGAGATGCTGTCGAGCGTGAAATAGCCGTCATCAATGCCGGAGATCACATACCTCAAAAGGCACGTACAGCTGGCCTCGTACACTGATCCTCCCACGGCGCAACCGGCCGGTTCACCCTCGGATCCGGCCGGACAGGAAATTTGATCAAAAGGCAGAAACACGACTGGTAGGAAGTGTGTCTATCCGTTGAAAAATATATTCGCCGCGCGGTTACGCGGGCGGTAACGAACTTACCACAACGAACGCGGCTGCGTCGTTCGGCGAGGACAAAGGAATGCGTTTAATTCCTTTCTTGTTTGCAATAAACACGATCGTCCTTTGTCTGATGATGCTGCGCGACGCGCCACGTTCGCCTACCGTTTTACATCCGCCGGTGGCCAAGCTGGTTAAGGCACCTGCCTTTTAAGCAGGGGATGCGTGAGTTCAAATCTCACCCGGCGGACCAGATTTTTTATGGCGGCGTAGCTCAGCGGAAGAGCGGGGGTCTCATAAACCCTTGGTCGGAGGTTCAAATCCTTCCGCCGCAACCATATTTTCAGAGTAGCCGGATCTCGGATCAGAATCTGGATGTCTTGAGGAATGATCTCTGCCAAGGGCAGGCTGAAGGTTTGCGTCCAATGTCCGGCGTTCGTCAAAGACAAAACATTCGCCTTCAAAGAGATTTTCTTCAGGCGGAATTTCCTCAAGATACTTCAGGATGCCGCCTTCGAGCTGATAAACGTTCTCAAAATCGAGGCCTTTCATGTAAGGGGCAAATTTTTCGCATCGTATGCCGCCTGTACAGAACATAGCAATATGTTTATGTTTTTCAGGATCAAGATTTTCCTCGACATATTTAGGCAGATCACTGAATTTTTCGGTGTTAGGATCGACCGCTCCGCGAAATGTGCCGCTCTGATATTCGTAATGATTGCGTGTGTCGAGAACAAACACGTCCGGACGAGTAATGATGTCGTTCCATTCGCGAGGTTTTACAAACGTGTCGCGTGCCTTCTCGATATCGACCGTTTGCCGAAGTGTAACGATCTCCGGTTTGATCTTCACTTCCTGCTTGCGGAGTATCTTCTCGCTCGAAAAAGAGTTTTTAACAACGAGCTTTGTTTCGAGAATTTTTTCCAGTTCAGCAATAAATGCTGCAGCGTTATCAGGCGAACCGCAAAGGGTTGAATTAAAACCTTCTTCGGCAAGCAAGATCGTGCCGAAAAAGTTGTGTTCACGAAGCTTCGCAAGCAAACTTTTGCGTACAACGGCCAGTTCACCGACCGCGTTCATATTCTTGAACTCAAAAAAAGAAATGACCTGATACCTGGTTGTCATAGCTAAATGCAAGTTTCATTATACTGCAAGCTTGCCGCACCAATAAATTCATCTCAAAAGATAATATATCTAGCCGTATTTCTATTGACAGGTAACTCAGCTGGTCAGAGTGCCGTTCTGTTAAATCGGAAGCCGCGGGTTCGAGTCCCGCCCTGTCAGCCAATATTGTCGGCGAATGCTGAAAAGACTACATCCCTGTCACGGACGAGGCCGCCGGTTCGAATCCGGCCGTTCGGAGCGATCCGGGCGTAGCTCAGTCTGGTAGAGCGCGTAACTCGTCTTTTCAAATCTTGTCGCCGTAACTTTTTTTCGCAGCGAATGCAGATGGAACTACATGGCTCAAAACCCGTAGGTCGCCGGTTCGAATCCGGCCGCCCGGCGATTTGCCGGGTGTAGCTCAGTCGGTAGAGCAACGAACATGTTTCGTCAAAACTTTGTCGCTGCTGTTTATTTAAGTTTGTAATTTTATCTGCAATTCTTTCGGGTGAATGCCGAGAGGACTACATCCACCATGGTCTAAAACACCAACCGTAGCGCCTAGCGGTGTCAGGAAAACACCGGTGATCCTAAGCTGTTCATGCGCAAAAACGTCTTTTCATTCTTGTCACCCGACACTCATATATAGGAGGAAACATCATGGCGAACAAAAACTTGTTCAAGTCTATTTTTGGAATGCTGTCGCCAAAGGCCGACACGATCAACGAAGCCGGCGGAACGGCTTATAAACTTTCACCCAAACAGGCCCTGGCTCAGTATGCCGCGACCGGATGCTTTAACCAGACCTTTTACACCGATGCCGGTGAACAGCTTGATAAAGTCCTTGCACTGGCGAACGAAGTCGAGCCGGAGTTTGTCGCAAAGACCGCTGTGTTCGCACGCGAAAGCGGTTATATGAAAGATATGCCTGCTTTGCTGCTGGCGGTTCTTTCGGTGCGTGATAAAGCTCTTTTCGAGCGTACCTTTCCGCGAGTTATTGATAACGGAAAGATGCTGCGAAACTTTGTTCAGATCATGCGTTCGGGAGCTGTTGGACGTAAGTCTCTCGGTTCATTGCCAAAGCGTATGGTCCGCGAATGGTTTGAAAAACGCAATGCGGAACAGATCTTCAAACAGTCGGTCGGACAGTCGCCGTCGGTTGCCGATATTCTGAAAATGGTTCACCCAAAGCCTTCGGACGATGAGCGTGAAGCACTTTTCGGATATTTTATCGGCCGCGATATCGACGCTGACAAACTGCCCGGGATCGTTAAGCATTTTGAACGCTATAAGAACGGCGATCCTGTGGAATTGCCTGATGTTCCATTTCAGATGCTGACGGCTTTGCCGCTCGGCAAAAAGGAATGGACGTCTATCGCGGAAAAAGCTCCGTGGCAGATGACGCGTATGAATTTGAATACGTTTCAGCGTCACGGTGTGTTTGACGATAAAGCGATGGTCAGCGTTATTGCCGAAAGATTGCGCAACCGCAAAGCGGTCTTGCGTTCGCGTGTGTTCCCTTTTCAGCTTCTGTCTGCCTTTAAGGCAGCTGAGGCTAACGAAAAGATGCCGCGTGAAATAACAGAGGCGTTGCAGGATGCGATGGAGATCGCAACTGAGAACGTGCCGGTCATTGACGGAAAGGTCTGGGTTTTCCCGGACATTTCGGGTTCAATGCAGTCGCCTGTTACCGGTTACCGCAAAGGCTCGACGTCAAAGGTTCGCTGTATAGATGCGGCCGCTTTGTTTGCGGCGGCGATCTTGCGTAAAAACCCGACGGCAGAGATCCTCCCGTTTGAAAGCAAGGTCGTAAAGGTCAAATTGAATCCGCGTGATTCGATAATGACCAATGCCGAAAAGCTCTCGAATCTGCCGTTTGGCGGAACGAACTGTTCGGCACCGCTGTATGAGCTGAATCGCCGTAAGGAAAAGGCAGACGTTCTTATCTATGTTTCGGATAACGAATCATGGATAGACTCGCCTTATCATGGACGTTTCGGCGGTGATCCGACCGAAACGATGAGGCAGTGGAACGAGTTCAGATCGCGTAACCGCGATGCTAAGCTCGTCTGCATCGACATCCAGCCCTACGCTCACACTCAGGCTCAGGAACGTCGCGACATTTTTAACGTCGGAGGATTTTCAGATCAGGTCTTTAGACTTGTTTCTGATTTCGCCGCCGGAAGAATGTCTGACGGACACTGGGTTGATGTGATCGAAAAGGTTGAGGTGTAAATATCTGTCATAAATGCTTCCGATAATAGTTAATCCTTTATCGGGAGCATGACAGTAATAAAATTCTCTAGGTCATCTTTGGTTACATTGGTTGGGAAAGGTATATATGCATTATTTCTCTCTATAACCAAACCAGACAGACATTGGCCCCATTCGATCGAATGCAATGGGTATTGGGTAACCGCCGACAAACTCATGATACAGAAACCTGGCACAGCAAGAAAAAGTACCATTGCTACCACTATCTTCTGAATATATCTGTTCGATATGAGTTTTAGCATGTTTTCACTTTAGATTATTTTTATCAGTATTTCAATACTTTTTGATCATCAAAAATAGATCACCATTTGGCGAATGCAGGTTGGGAGTACATGGTAATCGACCCTAATACGGTTTAGTGAGTTCGAATCTCACCCGCACTGGAAACTTTGCGGAACTCTCGCCACACCTTGTCGCCACAAAATGAACATCCGGAACCTGTTGCATAAATTTGCATACAGGTCCCGGACATGTTGTTACTCGGTCTTATTCGTTAAGCTCGTGCTGATGTCAGCCGATCACCACTCAACCAACTATCCGAAAGGTGTCGGTGTCGGCTCCGGAGTGTCAGGTGTTGGCTCTCCGGTCGGCATCGGCAATGGTTCAGGATCAGTCGGTGTTGGTGTCGGAGTAGGACACGGCTTCTCCGGATCTTCTGGTGACGGACACGGAGTAGGTGTCGGTGTCGGGCTTTCTATCGCAGTTGCTCCAACACCTTCGGATGCTTCAGCGTCACTTACGAACCATGTCCCTGCGGAAAGTCCGATAAATAACACTGCAAACATTCCAAAATTGATCAGTAGATTTCTTAACATTATTTCCCCCTTTCTCGATGGTTATCAAAATTGACCGATCCTCGTATTTATTTTAATGGTCATGGCATTTGGCCGGTCACTTCAAACCATTGATGGAGCAATATGCGTTCCAAAGTCAAAGCGTAAGAAAAATAAGGGGTTAAATAAGATTAAACACTCTCAACTGGATTATTTGCATTGATTCAATACATGGCTGGGCGTTTTAAGACAATACGATAAAAACTCTGACAGCTAAACAATACATATATAATTAAGGAGAATTGTATGCCATACAACAAGCTGAACATCAGCGGGGCTAATTCGGATGTTCTGTCGTGGGTTACTCACGGGCTGGACCATCTTGAGGAAAGTATGCTCCGCAACGTATCGCGTCTGCCGTGTCTTTATAAGCACGTTGCACTTATGCCGGACGCACATTTGGGTAAAGGTTCGATGGTCGGTTCGGTCATCGCAACCAAGGACGCTGTTATTCCCGCAACCGTCGGTGTCGATATCGGCTGCGGAATGATGGCGGTGAAAACGCCGTTCAAGAGCGGTATTCTCGACCGCAAAATGGCAGAGTTTCGCCATGAGATCGAGCGTGCGATCCCTGTCGGATTCAATGCGTACAAAGAGTCTGTTGACGAAGCGTCGCGTTGGGACGGATGGGAATCGTTCGACGATCTGCACGACGGAGTTCAGGACCGCAAGCGTAAGTCGATGATCCAGCTAGGAACACTCGGCGGAGGTAATCACTTCATCGAGGTTTGTCTTGATACCGAAGACAACGTCTGGCTGATGCTGCATTCGGGTTCGCGAAACATCGGTAAAGAACTTGCCGAACGCCACATCGCGACCGCCAAATCGCTGCATCGTCTGAACGAACTGCCTTCGCCTGATCTGGCCTACTTTATTCATGGCACCGATGAATTCAAGGCTTACTGGCACGACCTGGAATGGGCGCAGAAGTATGCGATGAAGAATCGCGAGATCATGATGAACCGTCTGCTGAAGTCATTCAACCGAATGTTCAACGACCAGACTGCTTTCCGTCCTGAGATCACGGTGAACTGTCATCACAACTATGTGGCGATAGAGAACCACTTTGGCGAGGATGTTTACGTTACCCGCAAGGGAGCGATCAACGCCGAAGAAGGGCGTTACGGAATTATCCCGGGCTCGATGGGAGCGAAATCGTTCATCATCAAGGGACTTGGAAATCCGCAGTCGTTCAATTCGTGCTCGCACGGTGCGGGACGTAAAATGTCGCGCACCAAGGCGAAAGCGAAGTACACAATTGATGATCTGAAAAAGCAGACCGCAGGTGTCGAATGTCGTAAAGACAAAGGCGTCGTCGATGAAATTCCCGGTGCCTATAAAGACATCGAAAAGGTCATGCAGGCTCAGTCCGACCTCGTTGAGGTCGTCGCCGAGCTAAAACAGGTCATTTGCGTCAAGGGTTAGCCGTTTAGGAGTTACTATTTATAGAACTCCTAAACGCATTATCGTTCGGAATATCAATCTAATTTAACTTTCTTTAGACCTTCAAGCAGCTTAGCCGAGGTTGCAAGATCGGCTTCAGCTTCTTGTTTCATCTTTAATGAAGTGTAGGCTCCAGCTCTGGCGATATATGCTCGACGAAGTTTTGGATCTAGTTCGATAGCTCGTGTAAAAGCGGTTATCGCTTCTTCGTATCTACGAAGGCCGACAAGAGCAAGACCTCGATTGAGATAACCATAGGCGAATTCCCCATCTTCACTCAAAAGTTCGTCAGTGATCTTAATTGCTTCGTTATATTTTTTTTGGCCTATCAGTAATAGGGCATTATTATTTCTTGCGAACTGATGTTTAGGATCGATCGAAAGAGCTTTTGAAATATCAGATTGAGCCAGCTTGGTTTTGCCAAGCATGATATATGCAAAAGCTCGATTATTATATGCCATCGGGTCTTCGGGACCCGCTTTTATTGCATTGTTGCTGACATCAATGAGCTTGTCGTAATCTTCCAATAAAAAATAGATGACCCCGAGTGAAAGATGAGCATCTACCAGATCCGGTTTTAGGGCAAGGGCTTTTTCCACATCGTTTTTGGCTCGTTTATACTCCTCTGTTTCTGTAAGCACACCTGCACGCCACAGAAATTGTACCGGGTCATCTGGATTCTTTTCTATGAGACCCGTGATCTCGGCAACTGCATCCTCATATCTCTTGAGTCTTCTAAGCAGTCCGATCCTGGTGCCTTTATAACGAGATTTGTCAGGTTCTAGAGAGATCGCTTTGTCAACATCTGTCAAAGCAGTTTGCCAGTTACGTTTCTCAAAATTGACGCCTGCTCTAAGCATGTAGCTTTCTGCAAACAGCGGCTCTTTAGATATAACAACATTTATATCTTCGACAGCTTCGTCCAGATCGCGTAGTTCATAGAAAGCTACAGCACGATAATAGCGAATCTCAGGATGATCAGCCTCTTTTATAAGTATTGTGGCGTCATTTAAGACGTCACTATACTTGGACAAATTTAGATTCGCTTTGATCCTGTTATACAGAAACAGTTTAACTCCCGGCCTTAGCTTGAGGGCTTCATTGAGATCCGCCAATTCTTTCTCGTATTCATTCTTGGCCTGATAACAAAGCGAGCGTCCGAAATAGGCCATTTCAAGATCGGGATGTGCCGCGATGACCTTGTTGTATAGTGCGATTGCTTCATCGATCTTTCCGGCTTCTCTTAGCTCTTGAGCCTCGTGTGCCATTCTAATTCCGGCCGAAACTCCAGCATTATCCGGTTCTGTCTGGGAACTTATACATAGAGAGAACACAAGTATTGAAACAAAGGTCAGAATAATATTTATACGCATAGGTCAAATTAGAAAACCGTTCTAGAGATTATTTGAATTGTATATTATGAGGATCACATCGGGAATCCAGGGAGATCTTCTTTAAGAGGTAGGGATTCGAAACACAGTCTATGAACCCAGGCACATGAGCTTATATTTTCTATACTTTCGAATTTTGCGTGAAGGGACGAAGCCAATCGATCAGACATAACAGTAGATTCCAAACATAATGGACAGAACTCGTCAGAGAAATAGATGCTGTGGAAGTACTTCTCAGGAACCAGCGAGATGGTAGCGGCAATTATCGGCCCGAGGTCATTGGCTATCAGCTCTTCTTTGAACTTGTTTAGATTGGCCAGATCAACTACATCTCGATGAGGCATCGACTGCCAGTCGCGTCTGAATTGAGCCTCAAACCTTTTCGGGTCGTCAGCTTGTTCGTTGCCCCAAGGGTAGTAAGCCGACGGATCATCTTCGGCAGGAAAACTTGCCAGATAGACAGTTTCACTGGATCTCCAAGAAACGAGTCCTATCAACAGACCTGAAACGAGACCAAGTGATAGTCGAATCGCAACAACCGTAACATTTGTCGGCTCGCCAAAAATGAGAGTCACTATGGTGTAGCCGCCTGCGATAAACAAGCACCAATATACAGCAAAATTGCGAACGTAATGCCACTTCCCCTTTGCCCGTTTCTTCTCCCACGTCCGCAGAAAATACCGGAGTCGCCAAGCTCTGTATTTTTCGAGGAACGTGAACATATTTTAAAGCTGACTCCAACTTATCAGTCTTGCATCGTTCGTTCAGCGGTTTAGGACCTCTGGCTTCCAACCAGAAAACGCCGGTTCGAGTCCGGCACGATGCTCCAATGAATCTTTGATTCGCAGGCTGTCTGAGAAATAGCCCCCGATCCGACAGTAGAAAGAGCATCCGGTTAATTCAAAGATTGCTTTAGTCTTTTACCGCCGTAAATTCCGCATAGTTATCGCGCTCAAGCTGTGCAGTTTTGTATTTCAGAATAGCTCCATTCGCATCTAAGATAAATTCCAATGTGGTCTCGGGAGACACACCGCGAATCAAAAACCGCGTTTTGGACAAAGGGATAAGTTGAAATTTGGTCTTTTCATCTCGCTGCAAAAAGAGTTTGTCATTTTCGAAAATTACCTGTCGTTTTTCGCCTTTTGCGTTACTGAAACTCCCAATAAAGCTTTTAAGTTCTTCGGCCGAAAGCTCGATCGGGTCTTCAACCGGGATTCCGTAAATGATCTTTCGCACCTGACGGATCGGCATCAGAGTATTTGGAACATTATTATTTTGCAAGATTATGATCGTTTTTTGATTATCCAGATGGCGGTCGATGAAAGTTATATAACCCGGCCAGCTTCCGCTATGAGACACGATCCTTCCGTAAACTTTATTGGCGTCGATCTGCCAGCCAAAGCCGTAATTCGTCTCGCTACCGTCTAAAGTCTTGGTTGAAGAGAATATAAGCTCGCGATCCGCCGCGTTTACCAATTTATCTGTGTAGAGAGCTTGATCCCATTTCAGAAGGTCTTCCAGATTTGAGCTCACCATGCCGTCGCCGACAATGCCGTCAAGGTAATGAACGAACCTTAGTTGAGGTATCTCATCAGGCACGACCTTTTTGTCCTTCTCTCTTGAATACATATAACCTTCGGCATAATCTTTCACTTTCTGGGGCTGGTAGCGACGCCGATAGGTGAACGTATTGTTCATCTTTAATGGTTTATATATCTTTTGCTTTAGATACTGATCAAAAGACCTGCCGCTGACACGTTCTATCACAGTAGCGAGGAGCAAATATCCGGTGTTGCTATAGCTCCATTTTTCGCCCGGAGCAAACTCACGAGCGGGCTTTTTTTCCTGAAGTTGTTTGATTATGTCGGTATTTGTCGCGATCTTCTCCTTATCCCAGTCCTTCGCGAGCAGATCCATATAATCAGGAATGCCGCCTGTATGTTTCAGCAGATGACGTATGGTAACGCCTTCATAAAAGGCGAGTTCAGGAATGTGTTTGACAAGCGGGTCATCGTAAGAAACCTTTCCTTCTTTTTGAAGCTGGACAATGCCCATCGCCGTGAATTGTTTTGAAACGGAGGCGAGTTCAAACACAGTACTCAGCTTGTTTGGTGTTTTAGTATCTTCATTAGCAAGCCCGAAAGCTTTCTGGTAGATCGGACGGCCTTTTTCAGCAATAAGAATAGTCCCGCTAAAAGCATCGTTCTTACTGAGTTCCGCAAAATAAACGTCAAGTTTAGTAACTCTGTCTTCAGCACTTTGTGCAACAACAAAAAGCGGCAATAAAAGAGCAAGCGTTAGTAGAATTAAATGTCTTAGCATAAATTTTATATTTTGTTTTACGGTGGTTGAGTTCAAAATGAAAACACCGCCAGAGAAAATTATGTGACAGACCCTCTTATTTCATCTGTGAGACCTATTTCATAGTGTCTTTAAGATCAGCCAAGGATGTCATTCTTCTTATTTTATTGAATAGGTCAGGTTTGGTGCGAATGATCTCTAAAACAAAGTCATCTCGATCTGATGATAGTGAATCATATTTTGCGGAAAATCCCCTAAGATCATAGTCGAAGGGATACGTGTCACATGGATATGATCTTTCGCTAAAGGCAATTGCTTCCGGCATCTCGTCGAGTATCTCAAGTCGGCTAAGTAGGTGGTTACTTGGCTCTTTGTATCTCAAAACTTCTTTAAGATAGAAAGGCAGCATTTTCTCTTCGGCCACTCGAAGACACCTTTCAACTAACTGCTCCCAGCCCGTGCGATAATTGTGAGAATCGCTAAAGTTTTCGTAGCCACGAGGCCATTTTTGGTGTGGCTCTACATCACGACAGTATGCCATTTTTGGGGAATTATTATGATCAAAGCGTCCGCGTAACACGAAAGGGCTGATCAAGTATGGAGTTGGCATCTCTTTGTGAAGCGTGATACAAAACCCGTGATAATACGTCCCCTTTTTACACAAAACATTATGCGAAGCAAGGACTCCCGGAAGCAGTTCGCGGAGATACTCGTAACGAATTCCTCGAACAAGTTTATTTCGTTCGTAAGCGGAGTTTAACGCCTTAACGATTTGTTCAAATTTGCTTTGAAACTCTGCCGACTCACCCGGAGCCTGCGAGATTCGACAGTTTCTGGTCATTATTAGTGCATCAGCATCGTTCTTTCAGCGGGTTAGGACCTCTGGCTTCCAACCAGAAAACGCCGGTTCGAGTCCGGCACGATGCTCCAAAACGTTTAGAAGCTTTGTGTATCAGCCGACGGGCCATAGATCGACGGCACTGCAATATCGTTTAGCCGCAAGTACACCGTGAGCTGGCCACGATGGTGAACCATGTGATTGATGGCCTCGCTGATGCTTTCGCTGAGAGGTTGGGTAAGGTAAACCTGATCGCCATTCTTGAGCGTGAATATATTAGAGAGTTCGGAATCCGTGATAGAACTAAGAGCGGCTTTAGCGTTCGCCAGATTCTCGTCGAACAGAGCTACCAAGTCTTCGCTGCTTTTCGCCTGTTTTTGCTGATAGGTCTGAAAATCGATCGTTCCCTGCTCGATCATATACTGTATCCAACGCGGAATATCCGCGACCAATATCGCCAGATACCCAAGCTGCATCGACTTTTCATGCGGCACGTATTCGGGCTTGTCCATCGGAACATTTGCCAAACAGTCACGGGTCGCGCGGGCCTCGCCTTCCAATTCGCGAATATATTCATTTACGATCATCTGCTGGTCAGGCATAACAAATCCTCCTGATAGATCCTGATCATTTACCTGCTCCGGCTAGCTTTGCCCCGATCCAAGCCATCGGAATATAAGCAACGATCAGATCGAGTGCAATAAACCACACAGGTGCCGGTATCATAAGCGAAGCGGCAATGCCGCCGAGAAGAAAGAAGCCACCCACAATAAGGGCAACTGTCAGCTTATGACTCAGAGATATCAAAGCTGCAACCAAAGCCCCTACTAAAGCTCCCAATGCGTGAGCCGCAAACGGGACCATAAAATGCCGCGTTTCAAGTAACGGTAAGGCTGCCGTGACACCCTCGGGCGTTGACATATCTGTTCCGGGCGGAAATGGTATGACAGCAGGCCCCAGAACCATTGCTATTGCCATATTAACGATGCTTCCGACAACGATGCCGGCAATGACAGCAAGTATATTTCTAACCATATATGTTTACTCCCATCAATTGGCTGTTTATGTGCTTTTTGATCAAATGTCCTACTTGTCTCAAAACTGCCTGGCAACAAGCACGAGGCAAATATATCAGGCGGCTATTCAGTTTTTATCCTGTTCAATTCGTCGCAGATTATAGCATGGTTCTATTAAGCAAAGCATAAGTTTTCTATGTGAATGCGGATCAGATCGAACGATAAGGAGATTTTAGGAGTAGCCGATCAATATATAGATCGACTTTTTTGTTACACAACAATATCTGGTGCTTGCTATACGCAGGCATTTGATATTACATTACAGGGTACAAATAGATATTTTTGCCCGAAGGCAGGAGGAAGATGAGTTTGCTAACTGGACGAGTATTACTACTGAACTTTTCTTACGAACCGCTTGGTACTGTAGGGATAGCAAGAGCTGTTTGTCTATGGTTTCGCGGAGCCGTATTCATCGAAGAACATGACGGAGAGAACGTTCTGCGTTCGCCTTCGATGTCGTTCAAGGTGCCGTCGGTCATTCGGTTGCGGCATTATGTCAATGTGCGCCGTAACCGTCGCGAGACCACAATGAAGCGGGCCAGAATATATATTCGCGACCGCTATCGCTGTCAGTATTGCGGTGAGAATAAACACGCCAAAGACCTGACACTTGATCACATTCTGCCTCGTGCTCAGGGCGGCGAAAGCACTCCTGCAAACCTTGTAACGGCCTGCGTAAAATGCAATCAGCGGAAAGGCAACCGTACGCCGGAACAGGCTCGTATGCCGTTGCTGACATCGCAAAACCTGTTAAGGCTGGGGCTTGATCACGTCCTTCTATGTCACTATGCTGAATCGCGTCCCGAGTGGAAGAAATATCTGTTCATGGATGACGACAGCGATGAAACCGGTTCGATAGCGGCGGCGGCATAAGGATAGATGTCGCTTTACACTAACACCGAACTTTACGACCTTGTACACGGGCCGTTTGCGGATGAAGAGACCTTTGATTTCTATTATCAAATGGCTATCCGCTACGGCCCAAAAGTTTTGGATGCGGCCTGCGGAACGGGACAGATCCTAATTCCGCTTGCCAAGGCCGGTATCGAGATTTGCGGATTTGATATCTCTGAAGAGATGCTTTCAGCGTGTAGGCAAAAGGCCGCTGATGAGGGTGTATCAATTGAGGCATGCAACGGTGATATGCGTGACTTCGCGTTTTCGCAGAGTTTCGATCTTATCTTTGTCGCGGGAAATTCATTTCAGCACCTGATGACGGACGCGGATATTTCAGCGGCTTTCAACTCAATACGAAAACATCTTGCCCCTAAAGGACGATTGCATATTGAAATGTTCAACCCGTCGTGGCCGCTCTTGATGCGCGAACCTGAAAAAAGGTTGATGGTCGGCCAGTTTGGTGAATATATCCTGACTGAAGATTCATCATATGATGTCATCAACCGCACCAGCCACACAACATGGCATTTCTGGCACAAACCGTCCGGCAAAGAAACATCTCTGTCATACTCTGCAAGAGAATACCTCCTGACAGATGTCGAGGAAATGTTCTCTTCCAACGGTTTTGTCATAGAACACCACTATGGCGATTTTGATCTATCACCCTACGACGAAGAAAGGTCATCAAAGCATCTGGTTGTTGCTAAAATGGCGTAAAAGATTCGATGCAAAGAATTCACAAAAAAAACTAATCGAAATCCATCCATTTGCACGTAACTTGAATCCAACGGATAGAAATCAACTT
>JAHBSH010000018.1 GCA_019639215.1 Acidobacteriota bacterium | reverse complement strand
AAAAGTTCCTTAAAGCGATCATCCAATTCAGCCAGTTCAATGCGATCCTGCGGACGCTTCGGTCCGGCTGCAGCAGGTGTGATCGTCGAAAGATCAAGATCCAAGACCGTCGTATAATCTATATCGCCTTTACGCGGGATCCCGAACATCTGCTGCGCAACATAATAGTTCCGGATAGTATCGATCTGTTCGCTGCTTCTGCCGGTAGATGCCAGATAGTCAAGGGTTTTCTCGTCGACCGGGAAAAATCCCATTGTGGCTCCATATTCAGGTGCCATATTGCCGATGGTCGCTCTATCGGTTGCGTTCAATGCGGCGGTTCCCTCACCAAAAAATTCGACGAATTTACCAACCACATTTGCGTTACGCAGCATCTCTGTTATGCGCAGTACCAGATCCGTCGCCGTCGCTCCTTGAGGCAAAGTTCCAGTTAAATTCACACCGATCACATCCGGCGTCAGGAAATAAACAGGTTGGCCTAGCATTCCAGCTTCTGCTTCAATGCCGCCGACGCCCCAACCAACGATGCCAAGCCCATTGATCATCGTGGTGTGAGAATCTGTTCCAACCAGAGTGTCGGGGAAATATACACCGTCACGTTCAAACACGCCTTTTGCAAGATATTCCAGATTGACCTGATGGACAATGCCTATGCCCGGCGGTATGACACTAAAACCGCTAAATGCCTGTGTTCCCCATTTTAGAAACCGATACCGCTGTTCATTTCGTTTGAACTCGATCTCCATGTTCTGCTCGTATGCCGCATCGCTTCCGGCATAATCGACCTGAACCGAGTGATCGATGACCAGATCGACCGGAACCAAAGGCTCGATCATACCGACATCTTTGCCAAGGCGTTCAACAGCGGAACGCATCGCAGCAAGATCAACCAACAGAGGAACGCCGGTAAAATCCTGCAAAACCACACGGGCGACAATAAAAGGGATCTCTGATGTTCTGTTCTCATTCGGAAGCCATGCCGCAAGACGCCTGATGCTGTCCTCTGATACTTTCTTTCCTCCGTCAAAATTGCGTAGAACCGATTCCAGAACGACACGGATCGACACTGGAAGGCGTGAGATCTTTCCTATACCGGCTTCTTCCAACTTTGGAAGCGAATAGAATACTCCGTCTTCTCCAGATCCGGTTTTAAAGGTCTGATAAGAATTAAAAAGGTCGTGTTTCATATAATCTCGTAAACTGTAAACTGTGGATGGAACCCATGCCGAATGGATCGACAGAGCCAAAGTTGATTATATCATATTGACCGATGCTTTCTGCTTTGTATGGGTGAAGGTTTGGGCAGTTTTTGGTAAGAAAATGTATCGCGGACTAACGCTGATCATTCCTGTTCGTAAACAGGCCCGTCAGTTTTCTCATCCAACCGCTACGCAATCGCTTAGGCGAGATACACTCGGATAAACCGATGCTCTTTCGTGGTTTTCCATCACGGAGCGTAAGCTGCATCTCACATATGAACCGGAGCATATAAATTCCCGAACTAAGTGGCTTTATACGGTTTATTGTCAATTCAAGGCCGTCGTCCGAGCTGATCTTAAGGTTTTGTTCAAATTTTATTCCCAGCAGGTCATGTGATACGTCCCGTCTTTCACAGATCGCGTCCCTGACCCGGAAAGTGTTGTCGCGAACCACCAGCAGTTTTGAAATAGATACTTCTTTGTTCTCGGCAGAAAGAAATATTGCGGTTGAATCAGGAAAATGGATCCGTCCCCATGACCAAAGCGAAAAATTTTCTAGAAAATTTACAGGGCCGCTTCTATGGTCGTGATATCCGCTGCCTCGGAAATGACAAGTGTCAACGACTCTACCGGCTTTGTCCACCACCTCAAACTTTCCGGTAACATCAGCACGTGGTGCAACAACATTCCAAATACTGTTTCCTTGACCAAAATCACTACCGGGTTCCAAAAGGTCTGATTCAATAAAGAGCCATTCCATTCCTACCTTGATCCGCTGGCCTCGTGCGATCGGAAGATCAAGTTTCAGCGAATATCCCGAACCGTAATCGGCAGACCCTAGCTCAAAATGAGAGTTGCCGATGTGGTATGAGCCGTTTGCATGATCTGAGGATGAGCGATCCGCTGAATACTCGCAGGCGGCACGATAGAGGAGCTTTCCTTTGCGGTAATACTCAAAAGATACGACTGGTCTTTTTATACCAGATGTTTCGTCACTGGCGAGTTCCGCTGTCGCGTCCGAAGAAACTATACGGGCAGCGATAAACTCGATCACTAAGGCGTCTTCGCCGTTATCGGACAAGGCGTCAAAATACCACCATTGAGAGAACCCTGTTGTCTGCTCACCCTTACCCGCTTTCGTTGAATGATTCGAAAGAACACTTATTTCATAAGGATTAGCATCAGTTGGTGTCATCAGATATTAGACCTTCAAGCCGAATTAAATGAGAGTAAACCGCGTCAAATATCTCAAAAACAAAAAAATATGGCAAACTAATTTGGTCAAGTTGAATCTTTAGTCTTGTCAATTCTCTTCCCTTTATTCAACAAACAAAGGAGTGTATAACTGACAATATGAAAAGTGTTTCCAAAATAGCCCTTGTTCTGGGCCTTAGTTTCACAGTGCTTTTGGCCGCAGGATGTCCAAAACGTGTAAGTATTGCTGAGATCGAAGCTAATCCGTCCAAGTTCCATGATAAAGAGGTCGCCATCGCCGGGGTTGTCCGCGACAGTTGGGGCGTGAATATTCCCGGAACTCCTATACGAGGCGGAGCCTACAAGGTTGACGACGGAACCGGAACGATCTGGGTGATCACCGAAGACGCAGTGCCGAATAAAGGGGCTGAGATCGGGGTCAAAGGAAAGGTCGGCAGCGGCGTCAATATTGGTGGTAGAACTTTTGGTTTGGGAATGATGGAAAAAGATCGACGTTTTCGTAAACGCTGATATAAACACTGATCTGATATTCTAGGGCAGGCTGCTATCATAGATAGAGCCTGCCCATTTATATGCGAGAATTGACCGAAAACATAGAGTCACAGTTTGTTTTTCTCAAGGACACTATCCTTGATCTTGTTGACAGGATCCCGGAAGAGTTGCTGTTTCGATCTCCGTTTCCGGCCGAGATCTCTTTTCAGGGCACCTGCGGTGAATGCATTCTTCGTGCGGCCGCAGCCGCTGAGCAGGCATTTGGCGGTATTATGACACGTTTATGGGATGATCCTTTTGAGTGGACCCTGCCTGAAGCATTATCTTCGTCAGCACAAATCAAAGAATATGTGCTTGAGGTTGATGATCAACGGATCAAATGCTTTAAGTTCATCAGTAGTGATGCCGATCTGTTAAAACTTATTCCGGCACCCGAAGAGTTTAAACCTATTCAGGTTGTTCTAGTTGACGCACTGTGCAGGTCCCATTTTCTCCTCGGCCAGGCCGTTATCCTATACAGAGCATCTGCTCGGTAACATAACAGGCATATTTAACGCTTTACGATTGAACCTTTTCGTGTAAAAATTCGTTTATCCAGCCGATGAGCAAGGAAAACTCAGTTATGTATTGTCCAAGATGTGGTCAGGAACAATTTACCAGAGAAACAACCTTTTGCAACAGATGCGGTTTGCGGCTTGATCAAATAGCACTCGTACTCTCTAATGATGGATCACCGATATCAGGCTCTGACACAGATTCTAAGCTACCGTCATGGCTTTACAGAAAGAACGGCATATTGTTCAGTGTGCTTTGGTTCATGTTTTGGCTTCTTCTTGTAGTTCCTCTTTCAGGTGCAATGGGTATAGACGATCTTGCGGCATTTGGAGCTGTCTTTGGCTTTTCGGGAGGAGTGATGTTGCTTTTCGTGTCATTATTTCTACCAAAGCGTCCACCGACGGGCAGAGCATTTCTAGACGAGCTTAAGAACAAACCCACATTGATCAATGAACCCGTTGCTCCGAGGGCTCTTTATGATGACCTTCATTCGACTGCGACAGACTATATTCAACCTGCTGGTCCCAATGCAGAAGGTCGCGATACCGGAAAACTAAGAGTTCCTGGAAGCGTTACCGAAAACACTACAAAGCTTCTGATCAGACAGCAGAAAGAGAAATAACCATGCCCATCTATTGTCCAAAATGCGGTCAACAGCAAATAAGTGACGAAACAAGATACTGCTCGCGCTGTGGTTTTTTAATGACCGGCGTAGCTCAGTTGGTTGATAATCGAGGCATTACCCCTCATCTGGCCGAAAGAACCGGCACCTCTCCGAGAAAAAGAGGTTTGAAGCATGGCCTCTTCTTCTTTTTGATCGGATTTCTTGTTGTTCCTCTAGTCACTATAATATCGGTAGGTCTAAATGCCGGACCTTTTCTCGTTGTCCTCCTGGCGATAACTTTTTTTATGGGTTCGGTGCTAAGAGCCGCCTACGCTTTGATGTTTGAATCCGCAGAGATAATTGAACAAGGGTCCTCAACATCTCATACTGATGCGATCCAATCGTCATTTGATGCCAACTCGATAAAAGCAGGATTTTTAACAACACCTGTCCAGAGCTATGATCCGCCGTCAGTCGGACAGTGGCGCGAAGACGTCACAATAGAAAAAAGACCCGGCAGCGTTATTGAAAACACCACCAGGCTTTTTGAAAGAAAAGATACCGATCAGTAACCTATCGCTTCTCCGTCGCTGCGTCCGTCTATGGCCCCAAGGCGTGTTCCGTCCTCTGCGATCATTATTCCCGTTGCCGACGCAATATTTCCGGGACTTCCAGCAAATTTATGTCCCATGCCTGTCAGTATGTTGATCGTGTCTGGAGAAAGTCCATACCGTTCAAAACCGATAGTGTCCGGCATCCACTGATGATGTACCCTTGGCGAATCTATGGCCTGTTGGATATTCATATCATGATCGATAACGTTTATCACAGTTTGCAATACTGCCGATATGATACGCGGGCCGCCTCTGGCTCCAACAGCGAACCAAACAGTTCCATCCTTTCTCAGGACAATGGTCGGCGTCATTGCCGACAGTGGCCGTTTACCGCCTTCGATCTTGTTGCGTTCCCCCTGGATGAGTCCGTACATATTCGGCATTCCCGGCCTCGCCGCAAAATCGTCCATCTCATCATTCATCAGAATTCCAGTTCCCTTTATGGTAACGCGCGAACCATAAAGATCATTGATCGTGTAGGTGTTTGATACAACCATCCCGGACGGATCTACCACTGTGTAATGCGTCGTATCGTTACTCTCGGAACCCGGCGGTTGTCCAAAACGGATCTCAGCGCTCGGTGTGGCCTTCTTCAGATCTATTGTTGCCCTTCGCGATGCAATATAATCATTGTCAAGCAGTCCTTTTATCGGAACATCGGCAAAATCAGCATCGCCCATATACTCAGCCCTGTCAGCAAATGCTCGTCTCGAAGCTTCGATGTACAAATGATATTTCGCCGCCGAATTGTTACCTAGAGACTTGAGGTCATACGGTTCAAGCATCTTCAGCACCTGCATCAACACAAGTCCGCCTGAGCTTGGCGGCGACATTGATATGATCTCGTGGCCGCGATAATTGCCTCTGATAGGTTCACGCTCCTTTGCGACATAATTCTTCAAGTCTTCTAGCGTGATAAGGCCGTTGTTTGCCTTCATGTCATCGGCTATCATTCTGGCGGTCTTGCCGGTATAGAACTCCTCCGCCCCTTCTTTTGCTATACGGCCAAGCGTTTCTCCCAACTCAGCTTGTTTGAAAAGTGCCCCTTCTCTGTAATATTTCCCGTCATTAAGGAAAATGCGGTTGCTATCAGGATATTTGGCAAGATGTTCGCGATATGCGATGGCAAGCTCAGCCAGTCTGTGAGAAAGTACAAATCCCTCAACCGCGAGCCGCTGAGCAGGTTCTATCAGATCGGCCCATTTAACTTTGCCTGAACCGTATTTTTTGAATGCCAGATCGAAACCCGCAAGCGTTCCGGGGACACCTGATGCCCGATAACCTATAGTTGAACCGCCTTCGCCTCTGATCAGCTCGCCATCTTTATCAAGATAAAGATCACGATGTGCGGCTTTCGGAGCCATCTCGCGGTAATCGATCGCTTTAGGCTCTTTGCCCGGCGAATGGATGATCATAAATCCGCCGCCGCCGATGTTGCCGGCTTCGGGATAAACGACCGCCAACGCAATGCCTACGGCGATAGCCGCATCTACTGCATTACCGCCCTTTTTCATGATCTCGACACCGATACGTGAGGCCAGTTCGTGTTGAGACGCAACCATCGCATGTTTTCCGCGTACAGGCTCTCGCGTTGCTGCGGCAACCGAAAGATCTTTTGGAAGCCCTACGAAAACGAGTAGAAACAGAAAGAAAAAAGCGAGACCGGGTCGTATTTTACTGTTCAGCATAAAAGAACTTTATCAAAACCATGGTTTTCTAACAAATTTACAGATACCTCTACTAAGCAAAACAGAATTAGATATTTTCAAACAATTACGCTTACCGATATGCTCAAGTTTTTGATAATTCAATGGTGAAACGTTATAGTCACTTAAGCTCCTATTCGTAAAGTTAGTATCGTTTAATAGGCAACAGAACATCTATATGTCTGACCCCGACAGTAGCAATGAGATCAGGAAAGTTCTCACTAAGAAACCTGATAAGCAGAATTGACCGCATACGTTCGCGGCTTACTCGCCGTTTGTCTGAAAAACGACTCTACGTTTACCTCGCCATCCTCGGCCCCGGAATGATCGCCGCAAATGCGGGAAATGACGCAAGCGGCATAGCCACTTATTCATCTGTTGGAGCCGGATTTGGATACAATCTTCTCTGGTCCTTTATCCCAATGGTCATCGGTCTGGTGGTCGTTCAGGAAATGTGTGCCCGCATGGGCGTCGTTACGGGACAAGGCCTTGCAGACCTTATCCGCGAACAGTTTGGCGTCAGATGGACGGCACTTGTGATGCTTGCTCTTTTGATAGCAAACACCTGTGTCGTTATCTCAGAATTTGTCGGCATTGCACAGGCGTCCCAGCTAATCGGGATCTCAATGTATCTCACCGTTCCCGCCGCTGCCATTTTTGTCTGGTGGCTGGTGGTAAAAGGAAATCAAAAGCGGGTAGAGACCGTATTTCTCGCAATGTCTCTGGTATTTCTTTGTTACGTTGTTTCGGCATTTATGTCGGAACCTAAATGGAGCGAGGTAGCAACGGGATTCGTAAAGCCGACATTCAGATTGGAAGGAGCGTACCTGTTTACCCTTGTTGCTCTTATCGGGACGACAATTACGCCTTTTATGCAGGTCTATGTCCAATCCTCTGTTGTCGAAAAAGGATTGGATAAAGATGACCTAAACCTTGTTAGGGCAGACGTTATCGTCGGAACGATCTTCGCAACCCTTATCGCTGTTTTCATCGTTATTTCAACCGCATCTACGCTTCATGTAAGTGGTGTTACGGAAATTGAGTCGGCATCAACTGCAGCCGAAGCTCTAGTGCCTGTGGTTGGTGAGTATGCCAAGTACCTTTTTGCTATCGGTCTTTTTGGAGCGTCAATGCTTGCAATGGGAGTTCTGCCTCTTGCCACGGCTTATTCAATGAGCGAAGCTCTTGGTTTTGAAAAAGGCCTTTCAAGAAGCTTTCGTGAAGCTCCAATTTTTCTTGGTATCTTTACGGCTCTTATCGTGATCGGAGGTGTTGTTGCGTTAATACCCGGAATACCTCATATTCCTCTTTTGATACTGACACAATGCATCAACGGTCTGCTGCTTCCCGTAATACTTATCTCTATTCTGAAGCTAGCGAACAATAGAGAGATAATGGGAAATTACGTAAACACACCAACATTCAACATCGCAGCGTGGGTAATAACTATAACCGTTTCGGCTCTGTCGATACTGCTCTTGTACTTTACCGTAATTGATCTTTTTTAGGTTGATCTACTGTGCTTTCCCGTCGTAAATGTCGTGAAGTACTTCGGTTATAGGTTTGCGGTCAGCATAAGGATCGTATTTGTGATGATCGTCCTTTCTTTGCTCAGATGTCCTGACCTTACCTGATGAAGCTGTCATATCTATGACATTGTCGGGCAGTTTATGCTCAGACTTTTCAGATAGAGCGGAGATAACATCATGTTTGGAAGGCTGCTCCAAAGCCGTCTTGCCCTTTGATTCTGCAAGTTTTTTCCTGCTTGATTCAAGCAGAACCGCTCCTCTTAACCGTCTCGCTCTTTCAAGCGAACGTACCGCAGAAGATGTCAGTGGTGCATCGGCAGGCTCACGCTCGATCTTTCTCAGAACCTTGACGTAATTGCGAAGTTCCTGTGAGGGATACATGTATGCAGATTCATCAACTGCTTTTTCTTCGACCACATTGGACAGGTATCTTACGGCAGAACTGTGGTCACCTGTTTTTCCGTAAAGGGCTCCGAGCGTAAAGTACACCAACGGCGGTGCAGCATTCATCCGCTGAAGAATACCTTCACCTCGGAGAATGACCTCGTTTATCTCAAAGCCAAACCATTTTCTATCATCGTCCTTGAGTATTTCGTGTGAGGCCAGATAGAACTCGAAGATCTCGCGTGTTTCGCTGCGGGTTCCGGCAAACAGTATCTTTACGACCAAGTATGCAAAAACACCAAAAAAGAAAACAACGAATATCGGGATATTTGCGACAACGAGCATAGACGCGATAATGCCAAAGACCAACAGATACTGGCCTTTTTCCTTTATCTTTGCCGGAACTCTTGTTTGCAGCTTGCTGTCATCCACCGTTATTGATCATCCTAAGCCGGTTTAGTTTCAGTCTCTTCCTGAGATGCAGATATCGTGTCATCGGCTGTTTCCTTTTCTTTTTCTTGTTCGTCTTTTTCCTGTTTATGTTCTTCAGGTCGCATAGATGCACGCTGATCTGCTTCTTTCTTAAAGCCAAACTCCGCAAGAACATCCATGAACTTGCCGGCAGCCGAAAATGGAGAGTTTATGATAAAACCGATCGTTTCGCTGAATGTTATCGCTTCTAGCCTAACCAGTTCTGCCACCTTCTTTTCCAGAGGCAGCTCGGCAAAGTGCTTCTGGTATTCGGCATCTGCATCAATATCAGCATTAGAGTGATTTTCTTCTTTTTTAGGCCTAGCCGCTTCACCTTCGGCAGCAACTTCTTTTCCTGACGCACTCATAACGATCACCTCTCCCGACTTTTCCAGTTTTGTGTGACATCCGAGCCGATATTCACCGTTCAGTTTTCTCTCAGGAAAATAATCCTTCTCAAACGCGGTCATTTCGGAAAGTAAGTCCAAGCCCGACAGTATCTTCACTTCGCATATATGGGCCTCGGGGTCACAGGCAAAATCGTCACGAAGCCCGAACCTCTTTCCAGCATCCGAAATATATGTCCCTAAGGCGACCTTACCGTCGCGTTCTGTTCCTTCAAAGCTTAAAAATACTTCTTCCATTACTGTTTTGATCAAACAAGGTTGCCATAACCTGTTTTAACACGCACTTTAGGTTGCGCTCCAGGAGGAGTGACCGCCTCAATGTCATGTGTCCTGCAATCGGCGCATACGCCCCACATCCTCAGACTGTGATGCGATAGTGTAAAGCCAAATTGTGTGGCCGTTTCATCCTGCATTCTTTCGATATCCGCCGAGAAGAATTCAACCACCTTGCCACATTCGGTACATATCAGGTGATCGTGATGTTCCTGATCGTAATGATGTTCGTAATAGGTCTTGTTATCACCAAAACGAACCTCACGCGCCAAACCGGCCTCGGTCAACAACTTCAAGGTACGGTAAACTGTCGTGTGACCGACAGTTTCGTCCTGTTTGTGGACAAGCCAGTAAAGTTCTTCGCTGGTTAGATGGTCCTCGGTCTTCAAAAAGGTCTCAAGGATCAGATCACGCTGGGAAGTACGCCGCAACCCCGCCTTTTGGATGTGTTCGAGGAAGATCTCCTTCTCTTTTGAAAATGTCTCTTCTTCTGCCTTCATCTTGAACCTATTCTATCATTCTAAATTTTCTTTCGCTATGTTTATCACATTCCGGAGTTCATGGTCACTAGCGGATGCGTTAGCCGCGGACTTAGAAGTGATCTTCAGTGACCTCTCTCCCAGCAACAGATAAGCTGCCAGGACTTCAGCTGGAAGATTGGCCTTTAACGCTTTAATGTGTGCTTTAACGGTTTCATGATCTCGACGTGCAAAGCTGCCTGTCAGGGCCTGACCGGTGGATTGTTCTTGCAGATTTGAAGTAGTGCTTGCCAGTAGAGGACGAAGTATTTCTTGGGCATTTTCCACGCCGCATCTGGACAATGCCTCGATCGCCATATCGAAAAGAGCCACGATGTGTCCAGCGGACATGACCGCTGATGCATGATAGAGCGGCTTGAGGCCGGTGTCGAGAGTAAAAGAATGTGCCTCCAGTGCGCTGACAATGTCAGAGGCGGTTGATATTGCTGGTTCGTCGCCCTCGACACAAAAATACGCCCCTTGAAAAGAATTAGAACCGGCAATTGGATCGCTGACCGAAACCAAAGGATGCATTGAGCCTATCGCCGAGCCCGTCGCTAATAGGGCTTCTATTTCCTTGGAAGAACGTGATCCGCTGGTGTGAAGAGAGACTTTTACATTAGACACGTGTGCAGCAAGCTTTTCCGCAACATCCTGTATCTCAGGATCGCGGACAGTTATCAGCAGAATATCGGTATCGGTAATTTCCCTTATCGGCCATGAATAGATGGCAGGTTTTGAACGCAGTTGGAATTTTTCCAATGTTTCAATGCCAGCCCGCTTATCGCGCACCACAACATTGGTTATCTGATAACCTTTCCGGTCAAGAGCCAAGGTCAACGCTCCGCCAACACGGCCAAGTCCAACAACAGTAACACGCTGCATTGAACTACAATACAATTTGTATGGCTAAAGATGAAAAGTGGAATGATGGAAACGTTGAGATCACATTTCTATGAGCATTGCTTCTTCAGAGTCGATCGGCCTGCCGATAGGTCCGCTGAGAGCTTCTCTGACTTTTTGGTCAAATCCGCTTACATCATGGTGAGTATCTTCGTCTGGCAATGGTGCTTCGATAATTTTCCGAGTGAAAGCTCTTCTCAGGGCAATAAGGTGAATATCTGAAAGCCTTGGAAGATCTTTGTTCGAACGTAAAATGGCTGCCATCTCGCGACAAGCCTGCGAAATACTATCATTCGAACTCCTCGAAAGTTCGTCCATTCGTGACGATAACTCAGGTGCCATTTCCCTTAATCTGGATCGTATAGCTGCCTGGCCTTTCGTTATCTCAGACCACAAAAGATCAGGGAGTTGTTGCCATGAATTTGCTTCCCTCATGTAGAATCCGCAGATGCACGACGGACGCTGTAAAAGTGCAGCTCGCACATCAAACTTGCAATCAAGCTGCCGGAAACGATTCATTATCGCTTTGACTGAAGCCCATTCAGGACCCCGAAGCGTGGAGATGTCTGATAATCTTTCGAATTCCCACCAGATATCTGTCCTTAGTATCTCATCAAACTTTTCCTGTAGATCATGAGATCTCATGATCTGATCATGCTGGGTTGCAAAGACCTCAACATATCCGCGGCGAAATTGCTCCCACAAATAGCCCGCTTCTCTGTTTCGCGTTTCACTAGGCTTTGTTACTGCACTATCAAGGGACGCCAGCAATGCCTGTCTTATATCTTCCAATTTCGAATCACCGGTCGGTTCACAGGCAGCGACATAAGATACGATCTCTATTCGAAGTTTGACTGCGGCAAGAAAGCACGTAAGATCTGCCATTGCATTTAATGAACGATCATACTCATCCTCACTGTCGTGAAATACGTCAGAGATACGGCTAAGAACAGTTTCAACGTAAGAATTTCCATTGATGAAATTCCTGATCTCATCCGCAACAATACCAAAGGTTTTGCGAAGACGGGCTGCCTCAGTCCAAATCAGCGTGTTCATTTGGTCGTCCGGGGTTCGTTCCATTCTGTTCAGCAGACCGGAGTTGTCCCATTCGGATAACCATGTCAAAAGACTTTCCGTGATCTTTGCAACGTCTTCATTCTTTTCAACAGAAGAGATAGCCTGATCGCCGGTGATCTTTTGCGCCCATGTAATCAGTCGCTTACCCGAAACGCTTGAGTCTAACGGCTTTGCGACACCTACGATATCATCCCAGATGATCTTCAGGTCTAACGAACGGGAGCTAATTCGGTCGCCTTTGGATGTAAGAAACTCTATCTTTCGTTCGGCGACAAGTGCGGCAAAGATCAGATGCTGGGCTTCGCGAACAAGTCCGTATGGCGGTTGGCGAAGCTTTAAATAGATAGACTGAAGGCTGACGGTTCCGTTCTCATCTTCATTTACAGATTTGAGTATCTCTACTGCGCTTGGAAGCTTTTCAAGATTCTCGGCCGTTTCCGGAAGATATTTTCCTTCCTCGTAACGGACAAGCCCTAACGGTAGAGAGAATGTTCGGGCAAGATGCTGAACTTCTTCAAGATTTTGGCGTGAACCAGCATAAAGCTCAGAAACGATCTTCGACACCTCAGCCATGCCAAGCTTTTCACCGAAGTGTGGATGAAGCGGAAACCGCGTCTCAAACAACGGTTCAAGCATCGAGGAAATAAGGCCCGAGATCGTGTCGGCTGAAAGAGCTTCTTCCGTAAAATTATAATCGAAACCGTCTATGCGGAGATTGCCGTTCTGCAGCATTATCCGATCGACAATACGCTCGGCGGCAACTCTATGAGAGTGTATCGAAGCCCTTACGTGTTCTCCAAACCTATCAACCACATTGTTTTCGGTCTTCAGAAGATGGTGCTTCAGCAACGTGTCAATTTCTTCATTCTTAAGTGAGTCGGGTTTCCACACTACGCCGGAACTAGAGTGTCCGACAGAGCCTTCAGCAGGGCTTGATCCAAGATCAATTGTTACTTCCCAATCAAGGACGTCATCTGACCGTTCTCTCGCAGTCGTATCAGAGCCATCCCCTTCGCGCCAATAGATGCGTCCTCTTCGCTGGCCGCCTCGCCAAACTGCTATCGAATCCATAGACGGGCGTGCGGAACCGTCCAACCTAACCGGAATTGAGAAATCCGGGTAACGTTCCTGCAGCAAGCCTCTTATTATTGATGGAACATCTTTCCGGTCCATCTCGGCAACGGCTTCCTGCAAAGCGCTGTTGATATTTTCCTTCGCCTGCACCCTAAAGCTGAACAAGGTGTCTCCGGATGATTCTTCGCGAATTGTGGTGATATCTTCCGGAAGTGCCTGTGAAAACAATTCAATTATACTTCTGACGTTATTAACTGCATTTACGGGTTCGGCTTCGTCGAATATCAACATCGCCGAGCAAATATCCTCAGCGGTAGCGCCTCGTCCGTTAAGCGACAGCAAAAGCAACGCTTTCAGGATCAGCTTTGCCTGAAGTCTTTGAATTACTGGTATTTTGCTGACAACTTCAGTGTTAAGTTTGTCATATGCCTGAAATGCATCAGCCAGGTCTTCGATCTTCCTTAAGTAAGGTTCTGCCTTATCGAATACCTCGTCAAAAGCGATCAGTGAATTGGCTGGTCTGCCCAGTATTCGCTCACCAGCCTCAGCTGCAAAACTCAGGAGAGCAAAATCATGAACATAAAGACGAACATAAGGCGAAATTTCAAGAATACCTGGATGCAAAGGATATAGTGATACAAACCTCTGGGAGCTCCATCTAAAATTAGGAACTACTGAGCAAAAGAACTGATAGATATCCTCTATGATCGGCTGCTTCTGGCCATTTTTCGGGAAAATGTGCGAATTGACCACCTTGTAAAGATGTTCCTGGTCAAGGTAATCGATCTTGAACGTCCTAACGATCGCTGCGTTAGAACCGTCCGCCCCTGCTATGTCGTCGTCAAGAGCTACACAAAGCAGCATATTATTGCTTTGTGCGAATTCGGCGGCCTCACCTAAGATCGCCCCATCGTTGCGGGCCACACGGTTTCCGCGTTCAAATGCCGTATCGATTATTACCACGAGCGGTAGATCGCCGGCCCGCTTTATGCCTTCGGTGAGTATCGCCGCTGGTGTATCTGCGTTGAACTGAACCTCAGGACCAAATCTGTTCCTAATTGCTTCTTTTATTTCGTCAACAAGCGATTCCTGGGAGCCTCGACGAACGCTGACCAAAGGATAATGACGGCGCAAAAGACCCTGAGCAGCTGCGGCTACATGTCCGTCGCCAACTTTTGACCGTAACTCTGAAAGAGCCAAAATGGTGCCAAACGCTGCAAGGAAATGGCTTTTGCCGACCCCGCGATACCCTGCCAAGGCCAAGGCGATCCCGTTCTGCGGTGAGACGGTCGCAGCAGCGTTCACCCACTTTGCCATCAATGCCGAGGTATCGTCTGTAAAGCAATAGTGTTCAAGGGTTTGCCGTGCGTCAGCAGCAAAATCCCTAAGTCCCCGATAGGGGCGGACATCAACAATATCCTTTACTTTTTCCTGAATTTTTTTCATGTGTTATCGGACCCGAGAAAGGCCCCTCGTGAGGACGACGAAAACAAACTTCAAGATAAATTATTCGGAATGAACAACCAAATAACAGCCGGTGAGAGCTGTCATATAAACAATCATACCAGTTTTCCGACAATTTCAAAAGAACTTTCTGTAAACATTGTTAATCAATTTTGTTAGACGATTCTAATGATATTTGCATCTAAATAAATAATGGTCATATGAAAGCAACAAATAATTGCTGCGATCATCCGATAAAACCAACTTTTTTTTGAATTACTGCATCAAAAAACATTGAATCAATATCGGAAAGGTTCTAATATTTATTTCAACAGAAAGACCGATCGGGGAGGTAGATCGTGAAAGATAAGTTTTCCAAGCAAATATTGACCAGTTTCATGGCTGCGGTCGTCACGTCAACAAGCTTTGCATTGCCGCTAATGAGTGTTTCTGCACAGGCTCCTGCTCAAACAGCTACAGCCAAAAAAGAGGATGACGATACCAAGAAAACCAGTCAACTCTCTGACGTTCAGGATAGGCTAAAACCGCTTTCCGATAAAGAAAATCCGGCGATGATCGGCAAACGCAAGATCAATAAAGGAACAGATAAACTCTTTGGTTGGCTGGGCGGTTCGCAGAGCAAAGAGTTAGCCCTAGGTCGGCAACTCGCGATGGAGGTGGAGCAATCTACCAAAATGGTCGAAGACCCGCTCGTCACAGAATATGTAAATCGGGTAGGACAGAATCTTGTTCTCCATTCAGACGCTAAGATCCCATTTACCATAAAGGTTATCGACAGTGATGAAGTAAACGCCTTTGCCCTGCCCGGAGGTTATTTCTTTGTCAATAAAGGGCTTATTCTCGCCGCTGACAATGAATCAGAGCTTGCAGGCGTGATGGCACATGAAATAGCTCATGTCGCTGCTCGGCACGCAATGGAAAATCAAGGCAAACTTCAGGCTATCAACTACGGACTTATCGCCACGATTATATTCGGCGGTGGCGTTGCGAGTGCAATTGCCCAGAACGCGGGTGGTTTTGGCCAGCTTCTCAGCTTCCTCAAATTTAGCCGTAATGCTGAAACTGAGGCAGACACGCTAGGCGTACAGTATCTTTACGCCGCCGGTTATGACCCTAACGGCATGGCAACGATGTTTGAAAAGCTTAATGAAAAGAACAAGAAAAAGCCGGGCACTTGGGCAAAGATCTTTTCAACCCATCCACAATCAATAGATCGTCGTGACGCGAGCATCTCACTTGTAGCCCGCTTCCCTGAAAAAGAAGAATATGTGATCAGCTCATCTGAATTTAACCGGGTAAAGAGTCATCTTCTGAGAACGACAAATGCCAAAGCCGGCATAATTAGTGATTCCAATGATGGCGACCCGGGCAGACCGACACTTAAGCGCAGGCAACCCGAAGATCCGGGCGATCCGAATGTCGGAAATACGGATGGCGAATCAAGTTCCAAACCACCGACGCTCAGACGCCGTGATCAGGAACCTGAGCCAAGCCCTAGCCCAAGTCCATCACCGGAAAATTAAGTGGGTAGATAAAGCCCTTCTCAAAAACATATCCTCCGCATATCTATTGAGTATGCGGAGGATATTTCATTTTGATATATTTAATAGCTTTATCTTGTTTACGGAAAACCGCTCGTCTTAAAAGCTTAGAATGAATCACTTTTTTCTCAATTTTTCGCGTATTCTGGTGACAGCCGCCTGATCAGATGACAGTAGGACAGCCCTTTCCCATGCTGTTTTTGCGGCATCTTCCTTCCCTTGTTTTTTTAGAACATCTCCCAAATGATCCTGTATCGTTGCCGAAGACGGATCATGTCGGGCAGCTTCCCTTAAAAATCTTTCTGCCTCCGTGTAAGAACCAAGTTTGTAGTGTGCCCATCCGAGGCTGTCTAGATATGACGGATTGGTCGGATCCGATCTTAGTGCCTTTTCTATCATTTCTTTGGCCTCGGCCAATCGTTCATTGCGTTCTATAAGGAAATAACCGAGGTTATTAAGTGCTATCGGGTTATTGGGCGACGTTTTAAGTATGGAACGCAGTGTAGATTCGGCACCGGCAAAGTCTCCACCGGCATTTTGTGCGGTCGCAAGCGTTAATTTTGCTATCTGCTGACGTTCCGGGCTTTTAGCGACAGACAATGCCTTGTTAGCAGCATCTGCGGCATCTTTTCCTCGTCCGGCCTGCGAATATAGACTTGATATAAACAAATAATTTGAGAACTCGTCATCCAGCAGTGTATTTCTTTCCGGATTTGCCGCTACCGGTGCTTTCATCAGATCGGTGATCAGTTTTACACCTTCTTCGACCTTTCCGGTCTCTGTCAGCAGCGTTGCTTCCAGTCGTAGGAAACCGCCATCATCCGGCATCCGCTTTCTCAGTTCACGTACAACGGTCAAAGCCCTGTCTCTTTTACCTGTTTCACGGTAATAAGAGATCAGCTGACGGTCAGCAAAAAGATCGTCCTTTCCAAATAGCCTTCGGGATTCTTCAATTGCTTTTTCAACCCCGGAATCATTGCCTGTTGCCCGTTCAGTCCTGATGAGACGTGACATAACTTCAATAATGAATTCTCGTCCGTCTTCAACCTCAATACCCTCTCCATCTCCTAACCGCATCGCGACGGCTTCGCGGTAACTTCTGGCAGCTTCCGAATATTGTTCCTGGCGATATTGCATGTCGCCATAAGCCGCCCGTATCTCTGAAGCAGCAACTACGTTCTGTCCCCTGAGACGTTCAACAGCAGATGTAAAAAGCCTATTCAGATCCTCGGTTCGTCCGGTTCGTTCGTACACCTCCGCCAAAATGATCATCAACCCTACATTTTCGGGATTGGCATAAACAGCAGCCTGTAAGGCCTCAACAGCTGCTGCCGCGGTTGAGGCATCAGCAGTGTTTACAGCATCCTTTAGTAATTCCGCTGCTGTTGCATTATCAGGACTATCAACAACTATCGGGCTTATTACGCCTATTGCCTCAGCATTCCGTCCGGCATTCAGCAAAGCCGCACCCAATTTCAGCGATGCTGATGCTGGAGCAAGTGTCTCTGAAGATCCCATGACAGCCGAATAGAACTGACTATCCAAGGGGGCGGCCGAAGAGATCCAAGAGCGAAGGGCTTCTATCCTTTTATCCTCATTTCCAAACCGCTCGTAAAAGGCGCTCAGAAAAGCCCAAGCCTCAGCATTTCTTGGATCAAGCTCGACCATTTTTGTCCAATGCTGTACGGCTGTGTCGCCCAACTTTCGATCAAATGGACCTGAACCAACACGGCTTCGGTACGAGTAGAATCTGCCGAGAAGTCTAAGCGAACCGAAATTATTGGGATCTATTCTAATTGCCAGCTCTCCCAGAGCTATTGCTTCATCTACGGCAGATTCCTGTGCGTTCAGACTTATCTCAAGTTCTGCCAGGGCAGTATAGACCTCAGCAAGACGAGGATCTGTATTTGCGGCAGCAATAAAGGAAGATTGGGCTGAGCGAAGACTCGCAGTTGACCTGGTGCGATTTCTGGTGCGATTCCCCGTCCACATATGACGCTGACCTTCTAACATGAGTGCATAAGCCTTTCGCCGCGCTTCGGCACTAGGAGATGTATTTCCAAGGCGGTCAAGGTTAGCTTTGAGAATCGTAGATATTTTAACAGCAGATTGAGGCGGAGGGGTCGGAGTAGGAAACTGAACACTTTGAGACCATGAAATGGTCGGTGTCATTACAAAGCCAGCCGACAGAATTGTGATGGTCGCAAAACGTATTAACAGTCCTTTTACGCACGGTGTATTAAGTGACATTTTTTTACTTCTCTTTTGTTAGGAAAAGCGGTTCCCGAAAGAACCGCTTTACTTGTTTACCACAACTTTATTCTTCTGCCAGATCCTTATTGTTCCTGGTCGTTGGCTCTCGGAACCTGTCCTTCACGAGGCTGTACACTCGGCGGTGTAGATTGCCGTTGTGAGATCACCGTTGTAAGCGATTGGGGTATCTGATTTGAAAAAATATCACCCTGATTCTCAACGACCTGATCAATGAGTTCAAATTTTTCCTTATCAAAGTTTCGGGTCATCAATACACCATTCCTGTCAATGGTCATGGGATAGATACCAAAAAGCTGATTGCGGAAATTTCTGAAGAATGACACTGACTCCGGCGGTAGGACATTCATTCTTTCAGGTTTGGGCATCGGCACCTGCACACCGATTAGCTCGAGCTGATCTTTAGCCCTTTCACCATAGTCGCTGTGCGGATAATCGGTGACGATCTGTGCAAAATACCTAGCTGCCTGGTCAGTCTCTTCTTCGACCATATATGTAACAGCAAGTTTATAAAGAACTTCGTCCATGTTACCGAAATTCGGGTACTTGTCTATGATCTCACGGTAACGGGATTGAGCTCCCTTTAGGCCTACGCCTTTTTTCTGGTCAACAGACAATGTGTAATAGTAATTAGCTATTAAAAGATTGTGTGTACCAAGATTATTTTGTACCTCAGAAAGCCTTTGTTCAGCTTCGTCCTTAAGAATAGAATTGGGGTAGTTTGCCAAAAGACCCTTTAGCGTCACTTCGGCCCGTCGAGCTCTAGTGGCATCATGATCAGGCAATCCGATCTGCCGCATCTCTGATTCTGCGATCTTCAGAACAACCCTGTCCGACAAAGGATGTGTCGGGAAAAAAGTCAGCCAGTCTTTATAAGCAGCAATGGCTTGAATGAGGCCGCTTGTCGAACCTTCTAGATAGAAAGAGTCGGCCACAGCTAGCTTTGCCATCGGTAGGTACGGCGAGTCAGGATAAGTGGTGATTATGGTCTGGAACAAAAGTCGCCCGACATCATAATTACGCTTACGAACTTCGCGGGTCGCGTTGATGAAAAGCTGTTTGTCACGTCCAGGAGCAACTGATCCGATGAGTTCGTCGTACTCATCATTTCCGCCACCGCCAAAAATGCCAAGAAACTTCTTTTTCTTCTTGATCTCCCGCGGTTGGCCAACAGCTGAATCCGGATTGGCGCGATCAGCTGCAGTTTCTACCTGTACTATCTCAGCACGAGTTTGAAGATCTGCAACTGCGACTTCCAGCTGGTCGATCTCGCTCATTTCATACTTTTCTGCTCTATCAAGTTTACCACGCAGGCTGTTCACCTGATTTTGGAGTGAGGCCGCCTCACGTTCAATAGAACGCAGTCTGGAAGTTGGAGAATCCGGGTTCTCACGATCCGTTTTCGCATCGTCTCCTTCTTCCCTCAAGGCGGAAACGGCACTGTTCGCAGAACGGCGAATTGTCTCCAATTTTTGACGCATCACCTCCAACCGCTGTGACGGTGTACCTTCGCCGGTTGTCTGAGCACTAATAACTACATTTCCCAACACTACCGTGAAAGAAAAAAGCAAAATGCTCCAAAATCTGACATTTCTCATAGATCGCTCCAAATCAGAACAGGTGTCTTAAACCCAAACCGTTCCTTTTTCCATTAACTCACGAACTGCTTTCGCAGGATCTGCTTTTCCATACACGGCCGACCCCGCAACTAAAATTTCAGCTCCGGCTTCTACCACATCAGCGATGTTTGAACCATCGATGCCGCCGTCTATCTCAATACGAACATCAAGGCCTTTTTCACGGATCATATTCTTAAGAACACGAACCTTATTCAAAGCCGTTGGTATAAACTTTTGTCCGCCAAAACCCGGATTTACCGACATTACCAATATAAAATCTGCAAACTCAATAGCTTCTTCGAGCATTGACACCGGTGTTGCCGGGTTTATAGCAATTCCGGCAAGAGCTCCTGCGTCTCTTACTGCCGTCAGTGTCCTGTGCAGATGCGGGTCTGCCTCAACATGAACGGAAACCATATTTGCACCAGCTTCTGCAAATTCGACCGCGTAACGGCTGGGCTCTACTATCATCAGATGCGTGTCGATCACCATGTCCGTAGCAGACCTGATGGACCTTACAACGGGCAAACCGATGGTGATATTCGGCACAAATCGACCGTCCATCACATCTACATGAAGTACGCGTACTCCCGCTTCTCTGACGACACTGATCTCCTCGGCGAGGCGAGTAAAATCTGCAGACAGTATCGAAGGTGCTATTTCAAACATTTATTTTGTTGCGGCGAAATCGATTTCGGTTGCATTCCTATTCCTACGGCCTTGGTGTAGCTCGTGGCGTTGTTCTTGGCCTCGTATCCCCGCTTGCAGGCCTTTCTGCCTGTGTCGGCTGCGGTTTTGGAGTTACCGGAGGCGGCGGAGTGTCACGACGCGGAGCCTCATCCGGTTTGGGCTGTTCTGCCCCTGACCCCGAGCCCGTATTTGCCGGAGGTGTAGCTGAATTTGAAATTACGTCCCTCCTTGTATCCGCTTTCTTCTGATCCGGCTCCGCATTGGCGTTTGCGTTGGAATTGGATGGCGTCCTTGTTCGTTTAGGTTTGTCGGAGATCATTTCCTCGATCTTTTCCGTATCATCCGATCCAATATCCTTTTTCAACGACTCCGGAGCCTGTTCCTGAGAGCCACCTGCAGAAGCGACCACTACGAGGATCATCTGGCCGGTTTTGACAGTTTCACCAGGTCTCGGCAACTGTTCCAACACAGTGTTTATCTTTTCGGTGCTCGGACGGTCGGCACGTCTTTTTAATTTTAAGCCTAATGCAGCAAGCTCTTTCTCACTTTCGACAAAATCTTTGCCGACTATTTCAGGAACCCGGACCTCTTCGCCCGATAACGACATGTACATGACACCTGCCATGCCTGCCGTGAAAGCGCACAAAAGGATGCCCAGCGTCACCAGACGCCCTATTGCGGATGCTCCTGTTTTGAGAATACTCATCTGTTATTCAAGCCAAAACCTAAAGTTAAAGTTTAACATTTTTCGAAAGAGCAACAAACCCAATGACTAGCTAAATCCCGTTTAATTTCGACGCCTCAGCTCGAAAAGACAAAATCCGTCAAACGGGCCTGTGTTAGGAAATATGCGTCCATCACCGTCAGGAGTAATAAACTTATCCGGCAACGGCGGAGAAAGCTTATAAAAATCAGGTTTCCCTTCTAAAAACGTCGCCACAACCTCTTCATTCTCTTCTGTTTCCAAAGAACACGTCGAATACAAAAGACGGCCTCCCGGTTTTACAGCATTTGATGCTTGTTGAAGTATCCTGAGTTGTTTGCTTTGAAGTTCTGTTATATCCGCACTTTTCAGAAAATATCTTATCTCGGGATTGCTCCTGATCGTTCCCGTACCGCTGCATGGCGCATCTACGAGTGCTACATCAAAAGATGCCTCAGAAAAAGGAAGCGGCTGTTGAGCGTCAAGCTGTACAACGCTGACTTTCTCGGCACTTTGATTCTCGCAATTCTGTTTTAGAAAATGTGAACGCGAGCTATGAAGTTCTGCAGCGACTATAAGGCCTGCTCCATCTTGGGCATGAGCGGCAATCATAGAAACTTTACCGCCCGGAGCCGCACAAAGATCCAAAAATGACTGACCGGTTTTTAGCGCAACGGTTGATGCGATCATCTGAGAACCAACATCCTGAAAATATATCAAACCGTCGTCACTCATTTGCCGAAGAGCGGGCGATATTCGCGATGTTGTGAACGCTCCGGAAAGAATGTTCGAAACAGAACCCTCGCTCAAGACAGTTTTCAACACTTCCTCACGTGTTTGTGTATCTGAAAGAGCTTTTGCCGTAAGACGAAATGAAATCCCGACAGGTTCATTGACCGCCTCTATAATGCTCGTTGCTTTTTCAGCACCAAACTGATCGATCCACCTTTCGACGATCCATTGAGGCATCGAACCCTCGGACGAAAGCCTGTCGATCTCGTTGTCGTAACTAAGATCCGGCATTTTACGCAGGGCATTGCGCAAGACAGCATTAACAAATCCTTTGGCCGAACTTTTTCGGGCAATACCAGTCAGTAGAACAGCTTCATTCACTATTGAATGATCAGGGATCTTGGTAAGGAAAATTATCTGATAGAGGCCAAGCCTTAGGATCAAAAGCACTTCTGTATCCAGCTTTTTCCCTTTTGTCAGAGCTTTAATATAACGGTCCAGAAGGATCTGCCGACGCAGAACACCTAGAACCAATGTATAGAGCAGCGGGCGGTCACGTTCGCTCAGATCCTCAGCGTATTTTGGCAGAACAACTGAACTAAATGCCTTTTCGGTCTCGATCTTAAGAAGAACGTCAAAAGCAGATTTTCTTACGGGAGAGACCTTCATTTTCGGTCGTCGGAGACTTCGATCTCCGCCTCAGATTGAAGTTGTGAAAGGTCGCGTCCTTCACCTTTTTTCAGATCGTGATCCACTGTTACACGCGTATCAAATACGTAGCATTCGCCTTGCCATTTGGAGTTATCGCTGCCTACTTCTTCCAGATACTTGAGAATGCCGCCTTGGAGTTGATAGACCTCCCGAAAGCCTTGGGCGAGCATATACGGTGCGAATTTTTCGCACCTGATGCCGCCTGTACAAAACATAGCGATCTTTTTGTCCTTGTGTTCTGACAAATTCTGCTCAACAAATTCCGGCAGATCACTGAATTTTTCCGTCCCTGGGTTCAACGCTCCTTCAAATGTTCCGGTATTGAATTCATAATCATTTCGTGTATCAAGCAATATAACGTCAGGCAAAGAAATAAGGTCGTTCCAATCCGTTGGTGAAACATGTGTTCCGGCGCCTTTTGAAATATCGACCGAACGCTTTAGCGTAACTATCTCCGGCTTGATCTTCACGTCTATCTTTCGAAAAGGAAACACGTCACTGTAAGAAGATTTATAAACCAATGTGGTATCAAACAGGTCTTCTAAGTAGGTCACAAATGCGGCAATTGCATTTGGTTCACCGGCGATGGTTGAATTAACACCTTCCTCCGCGAGAATCAAAGTGCCTTTGATGCCGCGGGAGATCATCTCGTCGCGGATGAACTGGCGGCTATCTTCAAGCGGCCTTAAAAGAGCGATCTCTTTGAATTGATAGAACGTGATTATCTGTACAGCAGAACTTTCACTCATGACACAATTTCTCCAAGCACTTCGCCGGCCGCAGGTTTAGCTGCATTGATAAGGTCGCGACTCATAACCCTTTTTTTTCCTTCGGTCTGCAACTCAAATATCCTTAATATAGTTCCGCCGCCGCAAGCTACATCAAAAGCATCTTTGCCAACATTAACTATAGTGCCCATCCTATGTGATCCTATATCGACAATATCTTGCTGATCGAGGGCCTTTGATGACCATATTGTAAGCCTTTTTCCTCTGAATGATGTAAATGTCGTAGGAAATGGCTGAAAACCTCTCGTCTTTCTGGAGATGACATTCGCATTTTCATGCCAATCAATATTACCGAGCTCTTTCTTTAACAGTGGGGCATAACTCGCAAGATCGTTATCCTGCTTAGTTGGTGAAATATCATCTAAATTCGCAAGTGTTTTTGAAAGCAGTTCCGCACCGTCATGTGATAAACGTGACATCAATTCTACAGCTGTTTCGCCGTCGCCGATCTCTGTCCTGCTTGTTAGTAACATTTCCCCGGTATCCAAACCCTCATCCATCAGCATTGTGGTAACGCCGGTCTCTTTCTCTCCGTTAACGATAGCCCAATTTACCGGAGCAGCACCGCGATATTTTGGCAGAAGAGAAAAGTGGACGTTGATGGCTCCCTTGGGAAATATCTCCAATATTGCGGGCGGCAATATGCGGCCGTACGCAACGACGACAGCAGCATCAGCCCCGTGCGAACGCATTAAGTCTATTGTTTCCTGAGACCTGACCTTTTCCTGCTGAAAAACTTTGAGATCATGAGAAATGGCAGCAAGTTTTATAGGAGACATCGTTATTTTGTTGCCCCTGCCTGATGGCCGGTCGGGCTGTGTATAAACAGCAGCAACCTCATGTCCGTCTTCGATCAACCTTAATAATGTCGGGACCGCCGCTTCCGGCGTGCCCATAAAAACTATCTTCATTGGAAATATATTAACTGCTGATAGATGAAAACGCAGAATCCAAATAAAACAGGAACGGAATAAACATCCGATCCTGTTTGTTAAAAATAAGATTTAGTTGATCCTAAAACAAGTGCTTCCTGCTCTATCTGGCCAGTCCTAAGGCATCAGCCATGACATAGAATATCCAATTCTGCTCCATAGAACCACGTATGTAGTGGGCATTGATACCTGTGGCATATATCGCAACATCCTCTCCGCCATGCGTTTCACCAGCCAGTGGTATCAGAGCCTGTTGTTTGTGATCAGGGTGGATCGCCTGTTCCTGGGTAAGTTCGGACCTTTCACCTTCACGAACCGCTCCGGTTCCATTCATATAGCCAAGCGTTGTATATGGTTTTTTATCTGTACCGAGTTTATAACTATCAGCCGGAGCCCCATCTGCCTTGCCTTCCCTAACCAAACCGAGAATGTTGTTTCCACGGTATGGATAACCTGACATCACAAAGGCGTGCGAATGGTCTGCCGTGACGATTATCAATGTTTCATCAAGGTTCACCTTGCTTGCAACTGCTCGGACAGCATTTGAAAGTTCGATAGTTTCCGTCAATGCACGAAAAGCACTGCCGTCATGGTGCGAATGATCTATTCGGCCGCCTTCCACCATTAGGAAATATCCTTTTTTATTATTAGAAAGAATATCGACCGCTTTTACCGCCATTTCTGTTAATGAAGGCTCTCCGGCAGTGTCTTTCGAACGGTCATATTCATATTTCATGTGTGACGGCTCAAAAAGACCAAGAACGCCTTTTGTTTTCTTTGGATCAAGAGCATCAAACTGTTTCTTGTTCCATATGAACTGCGCACCAGAGCGTTTCTTAACCCACTCTTCTGTGAGATCACGTCCGTCCTGACGCTCGCCGTTTTGGTTGCTATACTCGGGGTCTTGTTTTGTTTCCGGGAGAAATTTCGATCGACCGCCGCCAAAAGCAACATCAACGCCATCTCCGTATTTCAATTCGATAAGCTGCCTGGCAATATCGGGAAAGCCTGCTTTGTTAGCCTCTTCGTCCCCGGCTTTTACATTTCTATCCGATTCCCAGCCGCGTTTGTGCGTATGAGAATAGGTTGCCGCAGGTGTCGCATGGGTCAGTCTTGCGGTTGAAACAACACCTGTTGAAAGCCCAGCTTCTTCGGCATATTGCAGGATGGTCTTTGCTTCATTTCCTTTGACCGTTCTGAAGTCGTTAGGTCGAACATTCTGGTTTACGGATATCATCCCGTTAAGCGTTTTTACACCAGTGGTGATCGCGCTCATCGTCGGAGCTGAGTCGGGGGTTTGCTGATCCACCTGATAAGTTTTGGACAGTGCGGAAAAAGGAAACTCCTCGAAACTCAGACGATTCTCTTCGCCGCTCTCCCCGCGAAGCTGCCCTTCCAAAATTCGTGCGGCGGTCAGTGTCGAAATGCCCATCCCGTCGCCCATGAAAAGAATCACATTCTTTGCCTTGCCGCTTCGGACCTTATGTTTCTTGACCTCGTCCATACGCGACCAGCCGTCTTTTTTCCAAGTCTCGGGCGTTTCTGTCCTCTTGACCGGGAATGGAGCAGGGATCTGCCCCATCACAGACATTGCAAAACTTAATAAAAGACAGAACGACAATGATCTCTTAAACAGAATATTTTGGTTCATCATAATGTAGGCAGTTTATAGCGGATAGAGAAAAAGTTTTCCCTATCAACTCAAAGATTTAACATAATGGTCAGCTAGGGCAGAATACAGTCGTTTTTCTGCTAGAATCCGCAATGATAGTTTGAACCTTCGAAAACCTTCGTCCACTTGCCCGCCGAACGCTTATAGACATTGAATCCTGATCCTTCAAAGGCTCGAACATAGGTAAATATCTCAGCTACGCCATCGCCATCATAATCGAGAACGTCAAGAAGGAGCTCATGGTAAACACCATCGTCCAAAGTGGATATTTCGCCGTTCAGAACCTCCTCCTCATTTATTGTTCTTAGGTCAGAGTGAACGAGCGCATACTTACCATCGCCTCCTTTCTCGGCAATAAAGAATAAGAGTGTACGTGCTTTTGGCTCATTTTCAACCCAAAAACTGCCGACAAGTTCGACCTTCTTATCATTATCTACATCAACAGCTGTAAGGTTGTGATAATCCAATTTTGTGACGGGAACAGAATTTTTTGAAAACTCTGCTCTTATAAGTACGTCAAGTTCATTTCTTTCCGGCCAGGTCGGCATTCTACGAGTCCCGCTTGAGCTTTTCGGAACGGTGATGTTTGTTGCCAAAGCATAAAGATGACCCTTTGGCGTGACCCGAGTTGAGGTCGTGGTGATGTTGGCAATGTTCTTGGTACATTCAGCGGTAGCGTCAGAAGAATTTACGGTAATTGTCCCTGCGTTTGTTCCGCCAAAAATAACGCGATAGGACTGTTTCGGGGCATAGAATTCCTTGTTGAACGCTTGTACTAGAGATAATTCATCACTTCCGTTTACCGTGGCTTTCAACTCGTTCTTTTCAACCAGTGCGATCGGTTCTAACGATATGCCATCATTAAGAACAGCGAATATTATCGGTTTTGGAGCGGCAGTTTTAGCGGGAGCGGTACGCTGTCCATAGACCAAACTCACGGCAGTAAATAATACCGCCGTGAGCGCTGTAAATTTAGAAACAAAAGAGTCTCGAAACTTCATATTTTCCTCGAAATTGTTTTGCCCTGCATGAATTGAATGAGATATTCGCGGCCGCCTGCTTTTGAATCGGTCCCGCTCATATTGAAACCGCCAAAAGGATGTACACCTACAAGTGCTCCGGTACATTTTCGGTTCAAATAAAGATTACCAACGTGAAATTCTCTTCTGGCGCGTTCCAGTCTCTCTTCAGATGCAGAATAGACAGCACCCGTAAGACCAAACTCTGTTCCGTTGGCTATATTAAGGGCGTCGTCATAGTCTTTTGCCTTTATGACAGCAAGCACCGGAGCAAAGATCTCTTCCTGTTCGATAGTGTCGCCCTGTTTTACGTTAGTGATGATGGTCGGCTGAATGAAAAAACCTTCTGAATCATCACCGGTACCGCCGAGAGCAACCTCACCACCTTCTTCCACACCTTTATTTATGTAGTCAAGGGTTTTGTCGAAAGATCGTTTATTGATGACAGCTGCTACATTTGTTCCTGCTTCGGTCGGCTGACCAATATTCAGCTCCTTTGCGATATTGACGACCTTTTCGATCAGTTCATCATGCACTTTTTCATCAACAATCAACCGTGAACAGGCAGAGCATTTCTGACCCTGAAAACCAAAAGCTGCCTGAACAGTACCGAGTGCGGCTGCGTCAATATCAGCATCATCCGCTACGATGATCGCGTCTTTGCCGCCCATTTCAGCAACAACGCGTTTGATCCATATCTGTCCCGGACGCGTTTTCGCCGCCTCTTCATTGATGTGAAGACCGACGCCTTTTGATCCGGTAAAGGAGATGAATCTTGTCTTGGGACTTGTGACCATCGCTTCGCCGGTTGCAGCACTTCCGGTCACAAAATTGACAACTCCTGCTGGAATGCCCACTTCCTCGACTATCTCCATAAATTTTGCGGCGATGGTCGGGGCATCCGATGAAGGCTTGAGAACGGTCGTATTTCCCGTGACGATCGCAGCCATTGTCATTCCTGATGTGATCGCAAGCGGAAAGTTCCACGGCGGGATGATCGCACCTACACCAAGCGGGATATATTCAAAGCTGTTGTCCTCACCGGCAACCTTTGTTATGGGTTGTTCCTGTGACCAACGAAGCATTTCTCTGCCGTAATATTCCGCAAAATCTATTGCCTCGGCGGTGTCTCCGTCGGCTTCGGCCCAGGTCTTTCCAACCTCAAATACCATCCACGCAGAAAGCTCGTGCTTTCGCTGACGCATAACATCGGCGATCTTGAAGAGATATTCAGCACGCTCGGCCGGAGCAACATTTTTCCACGTCTTAAAAGCTTCCGTCGCTGCGTCGATAGCCTTTTCGACAAGGGATGTGTCTGTGTCGCCCTCAGAAAATACGCCTACGACCTCTGAGATATTCGAAGGGTTTATACTTTCAAATTTACTCTCAAGCGTAACCTTTTCTCCGTTTATAATAGACGGATATTCCCGGCCAAGTTCGCTTTTGACCTTCTCGAGAGCTTTTTCAAAAGCGGCAGCATTTTCCGGTTTAGAAAAATCTGTAAATGGCTCGTTCTTATATGTATCAACTACTCTCTGTGTTTGCATAATATTTACCTGTAACAAAATTATTCAAGCGGACGTTAAAAGGAGACGTCTGCGAAAACTGGGTCTAATATAACTGATCGGTTCCCAAAAGATAACCGAAGATTAGAGAATTCGCTCTATATATCAAGTCTATAGTATAAGATCATTCAACGGAACCGCGCAGGGCCTATATATTCCTTGAAGATACTGTTCGATTTCGTTGTCAATATATATTTCTAGAACTCATCGGTAGGTAGATTGAGTTTTTTAAGTATCTCAATAAACTCTGGTTCAGTTCTTATACTTTCAAATCCGGGTTCAGTCCCCATCCACAACATCCAGGCCTCGTGCTTTTCTAAACATTCATTTAGCGCAGTTATTGCCTCGGACCTTCTTCCCTGCTCGGCACGTAATACCGCGAGCCAATAAAGATATTTGGTCGACTCAGACGAGCGATCTATAAGGATATCTTCGTTCTCTCTTAGTCGCTCTTGGTCACCCGTTTTCAGCGCAGAGGAGGCCAAAAGTCTGTGCCATATAAAGGCAAATCCTTTATGGACCTCCATTCCTTCATTAGCAACTTCGGCCATTTTTTCAAAATCACCGTTATAATACAGAAAGGTGGCATAAAAGATCCGAGCATACGCTAACTGCTTATCCAAAATAAAAAGGCGCTCAGCGGTTTTCAAACCGATCTCAATGTCTTGAACAGCTTCCATTCCCCGAAAACTCAAAAAGATTATTGAGTGTGCCGTTGGGTCGATCTGTTCGATCTTCTTTATAAGTTCCAAAGCTTTCGGAGCATCACCTTTCAGGATCAATAGCTGTCCAAGATAGCCGTAAGCAGTAACATTATTAGGATGTAGTTCTATTGCCTTTCGAAAACTTTTCTCCGCTTCGTCGTAATTTCTATTCAATCTACGGTGGATCCGCCCGATTCCTGTATGAGCTTCAGACAATTCGTCGTCCAGTTCCAACGCCCGTCTGGCAAAAACCTCTGCTCGGCGATATGCCGCCATAGATGCGGCACCTTCCAGGGAATTTCCTTGTCGAAAGAACAGATCCGCCAATCCCGCATATGCAAGTGCAAAACCGGGGTCTAATGAGATAGCTTTATTGTAATTATCTAAGATCTCCTGAAACACACCGGGTTTTGAACGCTGAAACCTGAGTCTTGCCTTTCGGTAGAGTTTGAAAGCCTCAGGATCATCTGTATAGCGTTTACCAAGCAGGACTTTATTTTGCTCAGTCAGATGCGTCATTAATTTCGACGCTATCTGAAAGGCAACCTCACCATATATACCGGTCGAATCGATATCCGGCACTTGTATTTTTTGTTTCCAGACTACGGTGCCTTTCGCTATATCATTCAATTCGACGTCTATCTCATACCCGCTACTGGCTTTCACCCAGGTTCCCTTTATAACCGCGTCCACTGACAGATCTTTTCCCACATCAGCCGTGACTGCGTCTGACGAGAATCGCGAAACTGCATCAAATGGACGAACGTTCAACCCTCCGATAGAACCCAATCTATCAATGACCTCAGATGTCATAAGAACCTTCTGGACTTCTTCTATCTCCGGATCAGTTCCGGCAAATGGAAGTACGGCTAAGGTGCTGATATCGTTGATCGTTTTTGTCGTTACCTCTTCCGGTTTATCCGAGTGGTAGATGTTCTGAAAAGCAAGAAAGGTGATTGTCGTTAAAAGCAATACAACGAGTGCAAATGAACCGTAGGCTAAATAGCTCTTTTTCTTAAAAACGTGGAAAGCGTTTAGGTTGTCATCTTTCAATACCGGCGAATCTACTTCCTCAGCCTCTACCAAAACCGGATCAACAACAAGAGATTCACAATCTAATCTATAGCCGATCTTGGGAACGGTTTTGATTACTTTTTTTAACTCCGGGATCTTACGCAAAGAAGATATGGTGAAATTGATGTTGCCTTCCTCTACGATCACGTCAGGCCACAACCTTTCCATTATTTCGCTTCTGTTTACAACGTTCGGGCTTCTTTCGGCCAACAACACAAGCAGGTCAAATGCTTTAGGTGAAACGGAAACAAAATCCTCGCCTATCCAGAGTGCCCTTGAACCAACCTCCAGACGACATCTCCCAAATTCAAATATTTCAGGCTTTTTTTCCGGCATCAAATGTAAATAAATAAATTTCTAATAATTTCCAAAGGATTTTGGGTGAAAGATGATTTTAAACTATGCCTCAGAGTGTTGGCAATAATTCACGGGAATTGTGGCTAATTTCATGCCTTGAACTTGAGATCGTCTCCCTGCATCTTGATCACAAAACATTCTCATAGTCACAACGGATCGTCTTCGGTTTGCTACCACTCTCAAATCAAAAAGATAGGAGTCAACCAGTAAATAAAGTCTAATGAAGTACATAACTAGAACAACCGCCACAGTAATGGTCTTTATTGCCGCAATAATATGCTTGCGTGCCGACCTTAGTGTTTCGGCTCAGTTCCCGATCAGGATTCCGAGTATTAGCCGCCGACCGGCAACCACGCCGTCAACCACCCAGCCAAATAATTCGGGCGGAGACCAGGATGCAATGAGAAGGAATTTCATCAACGAATTTGGTAAGTATAGGGAGTCCGTATACGCCCTTATGCAGGTACACGACCCAAGGCTGCAAGTCGGAAACACAAGTTACGGCCCTCCCACCGATAAAAGTCAGTGGGTAAAAGTAATGGCAGAACTGGCCGAGATCGATGCTGCGTGCAAATCTAAATATGCCGGTATGACAGACACACCTCGCCAGATAGAAATAGGAGAGCTTAATCGGCTCCCGGCAACGTGGTGTACGATCGCTGCTAATCGATTTGAGTATGAAAAGAAAGGAAAGATCTCAGAAGTTGCCCGAAGCGCAAGGAACGTGACAGATCAAATAACTAGATTTTTAAGGAACGTCGAGAATGAACCTGAGGAACGAATAGGGCTTGAGGCTCAACTTATGTTTTGGGAAACCGATAAATGGAAAGCATCAATATTTACTAAACTCAAGCCGATGTTTGCCGAATTTGACATGGAAGTTCCGGACGATTTTCTGAATGAGTACATCAACAGCGGATACGCACTTCGTGATAAAAGGATAAAGACCGGTGAATCGAGGTCATTTCAAATGCCACCTTATAAGGATACAGCAATAGAAACCTGGGTCAGATCACAATACCAACGTCAAACGCCCGGAATCAAGATACTCAAAATGGGGTCATCGTATTCCGAATGGAAGATCTTTAAGAATCGAGTAGGGATCCCCACAAGCCGAACTAAACGCGGGTGGGCTTTATTACAGGTCCCCGGTCGGCCAATATGCCAGGCACGTGAATGGATAGTAAAACAGGACTATGCCGGCGGCGGGCGATATACGGGAAACAAGATCGACAGTTTAGGAGCAACCGGAATTCTTATGAAATGCCAATAGCAAATGTCGAGTCTGCCGGTAAATGTGCCAGCGTTCTATCGCATCCGTAGCGGAAGAACATTGAGAACAAAAGAGATGACCATCTATTCTAAGATTCTTTTATCTGAGATAGATGGTCCGTTAATTAAGAGCATTTCCTACTGCGATCACTCCCACTTTCCGGTATTTTGCAGCCGTTTTATCTTGCGTTTTGCCAACTGACGTTTCAGCGGTGACATACGGTCGAGAAAAACGATGCCGTCACAATGGTCTGTTTCGTGAAGCACACAGCGGGCGGAAAGTTCCGTTACATCCATCTCAAACCTATCGCCTTTTACATCCTGTGCCCGAACTATCACACGCATATCGCGTCTGACCTGCTGATAAAGGCCCGGAAAAGAGAGACAGCCTTCGTCACCGGTTTGCTCTCCTTCTACACCAATGATCTCAGGATTAAAGAACGCAAGCGGATTCGGCCTGCCTTCTTCATCAGCAATATCCATTACGAAAAAGCGTTTTGAGATGCCCACCTGGGGCGCAGCCAACCCGACGCCATGAGCTGAATGCATCGTTTCGAACATATCAGCCACGGTCTTTTCCAGATCGGCATTGAACTCTTCTTCGCCGACCGGTTTTCCGATAGTCAACAATACCGGATCGGGATAGAGAACTATCTTTAATTCACTCATTACACGAATTATAAGCCATCAAATGGTATTAAAACAATCGCGTCCTTGAGGTCGTGGTTAGGAAAGGTAGTTCGTAAAGAACAATTAAGAGATCAGGTTTGATCGGCCCTCTTTACAGGTTCTTTTGTCCTTAGCTGGCGTGTAGTGGTTTCTGTTACAGAGGGAACAGGTTCGAAGATCGGGTCTGCAAGAAATCCTGCGTATCGGTGCCTTCTAGTAGATGTTTATCAGCTTCATCGGCCTTGGCGTTTGGCCTGTCCTTTTTAGCCTCATTATAAAAGACCCAGATAAGCGTCATAACCGCAAAAATGATGAAGACAGCGACAAAACTTCCTATTACGGGATTCTTTCCGGAAAAAATCATGGAAGTGACAACTGTATATATAAGGATAATTACACCGACGAAGATGATCCCGACAAGGCCGCCAAAAGCAAATTTTCCAAATCTCTCAAAGAAGCGGTCCCAGAAAGCTATCGCTGCATCTTTTTCGCTGCCGTATTGTTCCTTATAGCTGACGGAGATCTGGCTAAGATTCATGCCGCACGAACGGCAAAACTTTTGTCCTGCTGTGTTCTTAGAAGCGCAATTTGGGCAATACATCCGTAAACCTCCGGAAAAATGATCACAAAAATACCGCGTTGAAATTCAGAATACTCTAACAGAAACTTACGTTAAATTCTTCTAAATAGTTCGCCGCAGTTGCTTACAAAAAGCATTCAGGTAAAAGGAAGGTTATAAAAAAGGCTGAGATCAGTCCATCAGGAATATTTGGGTTGCATAACACTTGTTCTCGTTGTTACACCAAACGCCTATGCCTGTCGTTGTCCATTCGCGGTCAAGTATATTCTCGCGGTGAGATGCTGAAGCCATCCATCGGTTCACCGCTAGCGTACCAAAATCATCGAGGTCGGCCACCCAAAACAGATTTTCTCCTACTTTTTTCCATTGGATAATGTCCGTATCAACGATTCGATCCTGAACCATGCGGCCTTTCGGGTCAGCATGAGCAAAGAAGTTCTCTCGTGCCATTTGTCGCGAATAGGCACGAGCAACTTCCGCGAGGCGTTCGTCCCAGACCAGCATATTCATATGCCTTCTGGTTCGCTGCCGGTTTACCTTTATATATATGTCGTTTTCGAGGGCGTTTTTATTATTGCCACTATCGCCGTCGTTCCGCTGGCCAAAGATCTGTCCGCAAAAGGCGAACAAAATGATAAATGCTGCGACCAATTTGATTTTAAGATGAGAGAACTTCATAAGTTAGACGCGGGGCATAGGGGAAAGGCGGGGGAAAGTTCTGCAAATAAATTATATCGTTTCAACAAAAGAGAGGCAATGATTTTTTCTAAAGATAGATCTTACTATTCTGAATGTACCGCCTGCGTGAGCAGCTGACGATGCCTCGCTCTTGTCTGTACCGCCTGCGTTAGCAGGTGGCGAGATGTTTGTCTTCGCGGCTTGCCGCTTTTCAGTATTCCAATTCCCTCTTCTCTTCGCGGCTTGCCGCTTTTCAGTATTCCAATTCCCTCTTCTCTTCGCGGCTTGCCGCTATGTTGTGCGGAAAAGCTTGCTTTTCCGCACACAAAAAAAAGAAAATTCCTCTCTGCCGAAGGCCTTCTTACAGAAAGAACGAAAGTGATCTGGTGATCGCGGGCAAGCCCGCTCGTGTTTGGGCAAGCTCCCGGCGAAACAAGTTTCGCCGCACAACATAGCGGCAAGCCGCATGAAATCCCTGATAGCTCTGTCAGCTTCGCTGCAAACCGCCAAAACATTCAGGAGATCTATCTACTCTTAGAACCACTCCGCCTATAACAAAAGATGTTCTCGCACGACATAGTGGCAAGCCGCATGAAATCCCGGATAGCTCTGTCAGTTGCTCGGCAAGCCGCCTAAAACAATATTATTCGTAACGTCTTTGAAGTAAATCACCGAAAGTATAAGAACTTTCAGATCGTATCGCTCTTTCTCCTAACGCCGAAGTAATAGTAAAATAACCTTTGTGGAGTATCTGAAGCCTACGGTCATCGCCATTCCGCTTTTTGCCGTGCTTATCGCGGTTGAGGCTTGGTTTACCGTGCGCGAGGACCGCGAGGATTACGACCGCAAAGACGCCTGGACAAATATCTTTCTTGGTTTTGGGAGTGTTGCATTTGGGGCGCTTTTCGGTATTTTCATCGGTGTAATTTATACGGCGGTTTACGAATTTGCTCCTTATAAATTCCCTGCCGATGCGTGGTGGACATGGGTCATTTTGTTCTTTATCGACGACTTTGCCTATTACTGGTTTCACCGCGTAAGCCACGAATGCCGCTTTTTCTGGAATTTTCACGTTGTTCACCATTCCAGCGAAAGCTATAACCTTTCGGTTGCGGTGCGGCAGAGTTGGTTTAGCGGCATCGCACATTGGATATTTTATCTGCCGATAATGCTGCTCGGTTTTGCTCCGTGGATGTTTGCCGTCATGCACGGCTTTAACCTGATCTATCAATTTTGGATACACACAAAGCTGATAGACCGCCTCGGTCCTTTGGAATACATCTTGAATACGCCGTCGCATCATCGAGTTCATCACGGCACAAATGAAAAGTATCTTGATAAGAATTACGCGGGTGTTCTGATAAT
>JAHBSH010000017.1 GCA_019639215.1 Acidobacteriota bacterium | reverse complement strand
CCGACTCGGCTATGGACGCGCGAAAACCTTCGCGGCGAAAGTTGTAATGCAAACTTTCGGCAATGTCCGCATCATCCTCAATTATCAAAATGCTTTGCTGCATAGTGTCACACCTTTAGATCCAGATTATTTCCTGTCCGTTGGTGCCAGAATAGACAGCGGGTTTTTCGCTACTGTTAATTTTATGTTACATCAATGTTAAATGACAGGTTATTTTTGGGAAGACGTGATAAAACACTGTTTCATTGTCCAAAAACCGACATACCCATTTCATCCTTTGGACGAAAAATGCCTGTGAGTTTGCCGGATCCCGGTTCGGCATCTTTCCAACTGGCCACATCAACATCGATGACAGCAAGAGCGGCGGTCGGCATCGGCTGAACTTCTCCGGTCAAGGCTCGGACAACACCTTCCATTCCCGGATTGTGTCCGACGACCATAGCTGCGTTTGCTGTGTCGGGCAGTTCAGCTATGACATTTAGAAGCGTTCCGGTTGCGGCCTCATATACACGGTCATCATATACAATGCTTGCATTGATGCCGGAGCTTTCCAGGATCAGATCGGCTGTTTGGACCGTTCGCTTTGCGGGTGAGCAAACTATAATGTCAGGTATCAGATCTTTTCGGACAAGCAATTCTCCCATGAACGGAGCGGTATTGAACCCTCGTGTATTAAGCGGCCGGTCAAAATCCTCCACGCCTAACAGGTATTGTTCCGATTTTGCATGCCGCAGCAGGAACAGTCTCTTCATTCTCACCTCTCGCGACCATCAATATGTCGGTTTCAACATCCTATCATCGAAAACCGCCTTTCTGTTAAACTAAGTTTCCACACCTTAAGATCCGGGACATATTCTGGAGTTTGGATATGGACGCATTGAATGCAGCTTTACTGGTTAACTGGCTCGGCTTTTCGGTCGGGGCACTGCTGTATCTGATGCTCGCGGTCATGGTGTTTCGCCATCCGCCTGACCGAGAAGGCCGCAGCGTGACAGTGCTTCTTTTAGCAACGGCGGTCTTAGGACTTATATGGAATCTCGGCGAACTGTTCGTTTACATCTTTCGCGATTTTGCTATCGGAACAGATTTCCCCATTCTTACGGCCGCTGCATATTCAGCCCTGGGATTTCTCCCGTCCGTTGTTGTTCATTCTGCAGAAAATGACATGGGCGGCAGGAGATTGCTGACCCCCGTTGCATACACGCTCAGCGGTGTTGCCGCTATTCTGCATTTTTACTCGGCAATAAGCGGTCTCGCGGTTCCTTCCGGGTCGGCCCTTATTCTTTTGATGTTTGGGGCAGTTTCGCTAATTGCCGGACTTCTTGTTTTTAATTTCCGCCAATCGCTTGAAAAAAAAATGGTCTGGGGATCGGCAATGCTGGTCTTCGTTCTTTCGGGAGTACATTTTATTGCCACGCCGGAAGCTAATTCATGGCTTGTGGAGTTAACCGCACATCAATCGTCCGTCCCACTTGCTTTGGTGATCCTGTACCAGAATTACAGATTCGCATTTGCAGATCTTTTTCTGAAACGGGCGATATCTGTGATGCTTCTGGCGGGCGTAGCTTTTAGTCTTTACGTTTGGGTCGCGGCGCCGCTTCTTCGTTATCACGAAACGCATGACCGCAACGATGTTTTTGCGATCAGCCTGATCCTTCTGTTGTGGATGGCGACGGCTTTCGCTTATCCGTGGCTTCACAAACTTGCTGTTTGGACCGTGGACAGGGTGATACTGAATCGAGCGAATTACGATGACGTTCTAAATCAGCTTGCCGCCCGAACCGCAAACGCAGGAACGACGGCCGAGATCTTATCAACAGTCAGCCGACTGCTTGGTGATGTGTTGACCGCAAAGAGTGTGGAATGTTCTGAGGAGCTTTCTGCAGATCACAGCATTTCTGATGCGAGGGTCATTTCAGGTTCCGATCGTGCTGAGATGCGGATAATCACCACCGAACGTCCTTATTATCGCATTGCATTCTCGTCGTTGCAGGGAGGAAGACGGCTGCTTTCTGATGAAATGGCTATGCTCGAATCCGTTGCGCATATGACCGCTCGAAGGATAGATGCTCTTCGTGTAAACCATGAACGGTGCGAACAGGAAACCCGCGAGCAGGAATTCTCGAAACTTGCGGCCGAGGCTCAGCTTACCGCCCTGCGGGCGCAGATAAATCCACATTTTCTCTTCAACGCGCTGACGACCATCGGATATTTGATACAGACCACTCCGGAAAAGGCATTTCAGACATTGATACAGCTGACCAAGCTTCTGCGCGGTGTACTTAATTCTACCGGAGAGTTTTGCACCCTCGGCGATGAGATCAAGCTGATCGAAAACTATCTGGATATAGAAAAGGCACGGTTTGAGGAGCGTTTAGAGGTTGAGATAGATGTACATGCCGATCTCAGAACAGTTCGAATACCGGCACTTATACTTCAACCGCTTGTTGAGAATGCGATAAAGCACGGAATTTCGGAAAGTAAGAAAGGCGGCAGAGTCAGCATTTCGGCAACCGTTTTTCAGGAGGATGGTGAAAAATTCCTCAAGCTTTCTGTTAGTGATACAGGCGACGGACTCGGGATCGAATTTGGTGAATACCGTGACGGCGTCGGGCTGCGGAATATAGCAGACCGCCTTCGCTCTCATTATGGTGACGAAGCCCGTTTGGAACTGGTCAGAACCGCTGATGAAGAAACGCTTGCGACGGTCATTCTACCTGTATCCGATCTAAGTCTTCGGGAGCGAAACGAAACTCAGGCACGTGTGGCCATGATATGAACAAGCTAAGAATATTGATCGCAGATGATGAGCGCCCGGCGAGAGCGTTCCTAACCTCCGCTCTTTCTTCAATGGAAGATGTTGAGGTAGTGGCGGAAGTTGATAACGGCTCGGATGCAGTTGAAAAGATAATCGAGCTGAGGCCTGATCTTGCCTTGCTTGATCTGCAGATGCCGGAACTCTCAGGCATAGATGTCATACGCGCCCTGAAAAAGAGCCAGACACCGTTAGTGGCTTTTGTAACGGCATTCGATCAGTATGCGGTTCAGGCATTTGAACTGAACGCGATAGATTATCTTTTGAAACCGGTCGAAAATACTCGGCTACGCGAAACGATACAGCGTGCGGCTGAGCGGCTGGAACAGAGCGATTGGCGCGAGGTAGAGGCCGAACGCCTCAGAAATGCAGCGACAGTGTATGATGAGTCGCGTTCTTCGGGATTCATCGAGAGGATACCGGTCAAGCAAAGAGATGAGATATATCTCGTTCCCGTTGCTGAGATAGCCTCTATCGTCGCTGACGGAGAACTGCTGCATATTATCACTGATGAAAACCAGAGATATTTGATCAATTACCGGCTTAAGGACCTTGAGGCAAGACTTGACCCGAAAATGTTCGTAAGGCTGTCACGCGGCATTATTGCAAATCTCGGAATGATAGACCGTATCGCTCCGCTGCCCGGCGGAACGTACCTCATCCATCTGTCCAACGGCCAGGAGTTGTCCTCAAGCAGGCTCCAATCAAAGGTACTCCGAACAGAACTATTGAAACTTTAGAAGTCCCGGCAAAGCGTGCCGTCCATTCATTTAGTAGCCTATCCATCTATTCGCTTCTAGTAACCATCCGTTGAAAACATCTCAAGCGTTCCTGTATTCGTCTCATAATCTAAACTCCCCAAGTTTTTTGTATAACGATCTGGGCATTTAGATATATGAGATCCTTTTTTTTCTTTTCACTTCTGCTTGTGTTTTCGGTCACTGCCTATGCGCAGAACGGCACCATCTCCGGGAAGGTGACATACGGGGGCTCAACGCCTTTGCATGATGCAACAGTACAGATCATGCAAACCGGAAGAACCGTCAGAACAGATGCCGAAGGAAACTATACGATACCTGACGTCGCACCAGGCAGATATACCGTGCTGGCACATGTCGAGGGTTTTTCTGACCTCACAAGGGCAGTTGTCGTTACCGCCGGCAGTGATGTAAGGGCCGATCTTAACCTTCGCGTTGCCGCTCTTCAGGAGCAGGTGACTGTAACAGCCACTGGAACCGAGCAATCGGTATTTGATTCGTTTCAGACGGTCAATTCCGTTGGCTCAACAAGGATAATGCAAAAGGCCGCGACATCCATTGGCGAGGTTCTGGAATCAGAGACAGGAGTTGCGAAACGAAGCTTTGGGCCCGGGCCTTCGCGTCCTGTGATCAGAGGTTTTGACGGTGATCGCGTTCTGGTCGTTCAAGATGGCGTCAGAACCGGATCGCTAGCATCACAATCCGGTGACCATGCGGAACCTGTCGATCCGGTCGGGGCTGAACGCATCGAGGTGCTGAAAGGTCCTGCCACGCTTCTATACGGCAGTAATGCTATCGGTGGTGTGGTCAACGTAATAGATCATCACGATAATGATTTTGTTTCGGGTTTTAGAGGTTTCCTCACAGGCATTGCCGGATCTGCCGATAAGCAGGCCGGTTTTGCCGGAGGCGGAGAATACGGTTATAAGAATTTTATGTTTCGCGGCAAAGCCGGTGCACAGCGTTCGGGCAATTTCAGCACGCCCGAAGGCATTGTTCCGAATTCGCGTTCAAGGTCGAACAACGGTTCTTTCGGTTTAGGATACTATGGTGAAAAGGCCTGGATCGACGGGCTATTCGCGGCCGATATACGCAAATTCGGAGTTCCTTATGCAGGTGAGTTTCACGGACATCATGAGGAACATAAGCACGAACACTTGCTGGCCGGAGGTGACGAACATGAACACGAGGAACTGGACGTCAGCCTGCGCTCACGTGCTTATAATACCAAGGTGTCGGGTGGATTTCGTGACCTTACAAATCCATATCTGAGAGGAATGCAGTACAGCCTTTTCTATTCTGACTACAAACACGATGAGATAGAAACAGAGATTGAACATAACGAGTCCGAGATAGCCACGGTTTACAAGAACAAGACCTTTTCGTATCGGACGCTTTTTGAACAGCAGCGTGCAGGAAGCCTTACCGGACGATTCGGTTTCGAAGGTTTTAATCGTAATTACCGTGTTGACGGCGAAGAACAGCTTGTCAACGGCAAGATCGCACATAACTCGTTTTCAGCCTATGCGCTGGAAGAGATCGATCTCAAAAAGGTCAAATTTCAATTCGGCGGACGCATTGAGAACAACCGTTATAACCCCGAAGACCCTCTCTTGAACAGCCGCAGCTTCACGGCATTCTCAGGCGGAGCAGGAATAAATGTCGGCCTTTGGGAAGGCGGCGCTTTGGTCGCGAACTATACGCACTCGACCCGTGCTCCCGCTCTTGAGGAACTATACAATCACGGACCGCACATTGGTAACATGACCTATGAGGTCGGCAACAATGCTCTGAAGACCGAACGCTCGAACGGGATCGATGTATCGTTAAGACATATTTCGGACAAATTCCGTTTGACGGGCGACATTTTTCATTACAGCATCAGCAACTTTGTCTATCTTGCCGCAGTTGATGAGGACGGTGACGGCGAACCGGATACAGAAGACGGCCTTTTCATAGGCAACTATTCACAGGATAATGCAGCATTTACAGGAGCTGAGCTTTCGGCCGAGGCGAGTTTTAATCGCTTTGTCGGAGCGTTTCTGAATTTTGATACCGTTCGAGCGCGATTGACGGACCGTGATGAGAATCTTCCGCGAATACCACCAGCGAGAGTGCGGCTGGGACTTGACCTTAGATACAACGATCTCACGGTCAGACCGGAAGTTGTTTTTGCCGCCAAGCAAAAGAAAGTATCCCCGCTCGAAACGCAAACAGATGGATATGGCCTGTTAAATATCGCGGGCTCATACACCATCGGCCGTCAGCATCACGCTCATATCTTCTCGGTCAATGCCTATAATTTGACTAATAAGCTGTATCGCAATCACTTGAGTTTTGTGAAAGACCTTGTCCCGGAGATCGGCCGGGGCATTCGATTTGGCTACACCATAAGGTTCTTTTAAAAGCGTCTCCATTCGCTTACTTCCTCCGAGATCTTCGTTTATAATTGGGAATAAACGAGGTTTTCGGAGGGTTTTTTATGGCTATGACTGAAACACTTAACTTTGGTACGGCAAATGGAGATACGACCGCATACGTCGTAAAACCTGAGAACGGCAATGGAAAAGTTGTGCTGATCATTCAGGAATGGTGGGGCGTCAATGACCACATAAAGGACATTGCGCAAAGATACGCTTCGGAAGGATTCATTGCCATTGTCCCCGACCTTTATAGAGGCAAGGTGACAAAAGATGCCGAAGAGGCTTCAGCGCTGATGCACGCATTGGAAATAGAGGACGGCATGGACACTATCAGAAATGCAATTGCAAGGGCGTCTGAAAGCTTTGGCGTGAATCATTTTGGCGTCACTGGTTATTGTATGGGCGGCACCTTTGCTTTGCGGTCGGCCAGCGAAGTTGAGGGAGTTTCAGCTGTCGCCGCTTTTTATGGTGATATTCCTGAGGAGGATGTACTGAAAAAGCTGCGTGTTCCGACATTGTTTATATCGGCAACGCGTGACTATTGGATAAGCACGGAAAAGGTCGGAGAACTGGAAGCCGCAGTCGAAAAATATGAGCTTCCGCTGGAGTCGGTAAAATACGACGCGGATCACGCTTTCTTTAATGACACTCGCCCGGAGGTCTATGATGCTGATGCTGCAGCGGATGCATGGGCATTGGTCGTAAGGTTCTTTAACGATAAATTATAAACCGAAACAGATCGAGCGAAAGATCAACGGGCTGGGTTTTCAAACCCGCCCGTTTTCTAATTTATCATTTCAAACAGTTCGCTCTTTGTTGGAAGAGATGTTCTTGCTCCGACCGCCCGGCATTTCAATGCAGCCACAGCATTTGCCATTTTTGCAGCCTCTTCAATCTCGCTTCCGGTAAGCAGGCCATAGAGCAATCCGACACGGTAAGAATCGCCCGCACCCGTTGTGTCCTTACAGCCGCCCGGCACGGCGTAGCCGGGAGTCTCTATAAATTTTCCATCGCATAGCAACAGTGACCCTGCCCTACCTAATGTAATGCCGACAAGTTTGCTGCCGAAACGGTCTTGTAAATTGAGCAGAGCTTTTCGTTCATCTATAGGGCCAAAGATCTTCGCCGGAAGATCTGAAGAAGCGATAAAAATATCAATGTAGGAAAAAAGCTCTTCAGCTCCCTCGAACATATTGTCGATGTCTGCCGAAACGATGACCCCATGCTCTTTGGCCTCTTTCGCCATTGCTATGCAGGCTTCGACATCATGCGGGGTAAAGTGCAAAACCTTTGAACGCTTTACAGCATCGAGAGGAGCTTCGTCAGCTGAATAGGAAAGTTTAGGATCGCGGTCCCAAATGACAGTTCGCTCACCGTTCCTGTCGTCAATCACAATGAACGCGATCTGTGTTGCGGCTCCTTCGATCTTTTCAGCATAAGAAAGGTCAACGCCTTCGTCACGCAGCGATGCCATGCCGAATTCACCTGCGTCATCGTCACCGAACCGACCGATATATGATGTTCTTAAACCAAGTCTTTGCAGTCCGGCCATTGTCGTTGCCGCTTCGCCGCCCGCTGCTCTGATATAGTCCGAAAGTCTGACCTTTGAATTAAACGCCGGATACTCAGGCACACGAATGAGAAAATCTACCGCGTTGGTGCCAAAGCCGATCACATCCAGATCAGTATCGGCATCATTTTGTTTTAATTTAAATGGAAATCGCATTTGGAAATTGCAAAACTAACGAGTCTAAAAATAGAATAAAAATAGAGGTTAGTAAACCCGCGTCATATCACTCAGGCTTTGCCGATCCGATATGATCATAGAGCAATATTTCGTTTGATTTTAGGGGAGAACAAACATGCCGACATCCATTTGCCCAGAGTGCGATGAAGAAGTTTACGTTGATGCGGAATCCGAACAGGGAGATACCGTAACGTGTGAGGAATGTGGTGCTGGTCTCGTCGTCGTCGGGTTGGATCCGATAGAGCTGGATCTAAAGGATGAGGACGATGATGATGACTACGGCGAGGACAAGGACTACGACGGATATGGTTACGACGATGACCGTTACTGACGGGTTTATTGGTTTACCGTGTTATCGGGGCCGATAACCGGGTCTGTTCTGTCGCAGTTTTAGGCCTTCCTGTGTCTCAATGCGAACCTCACGATAATCGTCAGCAGATCTGGCAGGCTCAGGATAAAAGGCAACCGCGTATGAGCCTGTAACCTGCGACTCAAGTTCTACAAAAAGGTTTTCCAAACTTTTATCACCTGCATAAAGGTTTATTCCGCCAGTCCTATCCACTAGGCCGCTGGCCTCAAAGGGCGTCATCAACGGGCGTTTTGTGCCCTGAAGACGTGAATATGACGGCATTATAATGGAATAAACACTCACTTCTGCAGCGTTAGCTCGTTCTATTACCGTTTCGGGGGCAACGACATCCCCAACCGGAAAACCGTCCGTTATCACCACCACCGAACGTTTAGGAGCCTGTCCGCGAATGCTCTTAGGGCTTTTTCTTACGATGAGCCGTATAGCGTCATCGACCGCGTCATATGCGTGTGTGGACAATCCGCCAGTATCACGGGACAGCTTTTCCAAAGAACGATCCAGCCGCTGGGGAATATTTGAAAATCCCGCAACTGTCCTGACACGCATAGCGAATGTCATTATCGCAAAATAAGTGTTAGGCGAACCTAAACGCTTTATCGACTGCTTGAGAGCGTTGCGAAGGCTTTCCATTTCCGCCGCTGTCATGCTGCCGGAAACGTCAAGAGCAAAAATTACCAGTAAGGGCCTTTTTTGTTCATCGCCGGTGATCGGCTGGAAAAAATCGACCTTGCGTTCGACCCCGTTGTCGAATATGCGAAAATCCTCAGCCTTTAGGCCGGATATGGGTTTTCCATCCTTTCCCGTGACCGTGACCTCAAACGTGACCAGTTCGGTATCGACCTTTATTGGCTCGTCATCCTGCCCCAAAACCGATCCCGCGAACGCCAGAAATATCATTCCCAGAGCACGTAAGATAACAGGCCATTCATTTTGAAACATAGATGTCATATTGCTAGGTCAATTTGAACGAATTTAATAACGGCCTGCAAATGGTCACGCTAAAACCGTCTAAATCGCTGTTAGATCAACGGTGCTGTTTACGGCACGACGTTTGTATAACGATCTATACGATGCCATTGCGTTGGCGGACGTTGGCATCATCCGCGAAGGCCGGGTTCCACGACCCCAAGCGTGCAACCCCGGCCAGAAAGCGGACCCGAAAAGCAGTCGCATATTCGAAACAAACCATTATGTTTGGAAAGAGCACGGCAAATATAAGCAAAAATGAACAGATCTTATATGGATCAGTATCAGCAATTGCCGTCGGCCTCATAGGGTATGCGTTCTATCTGACAGCCTCGCTTTCACTTTTTGAATTTATTCTTCTCGCTTCGTCCACACTCGTAACGATCCTGGTGGCTGGCTTCAGAATATCGATACCGGGCACCAGGATCAACGCAGATGCCAATACAGTTGCAGCGTTCTGGGGCTGTGTTTCGCTTGGCCCAGCCGGAGGCATTTTGCTTGCATCAGTTGCCGGTATTACAGGCAGGCTGCGATTTGGGGAGCGTGACAAACACGACCTTTTCGCTGTTTGCTCTGAGATAGTCGCGTCGTTTATCGGAGCCGTCATCTACGGTCTCGCTCTAACGAATTTTACCAGCCGAGTTGAAGTTGCAGGCCTAAATACGATGCTTGTGCCGAATGAGGTGATCATATCGGCGGTGCTTATGGCGGCAGCTCATTTTAGCGTCAAAGCGGCTCTGCTTTTCGTGCGTCAGGGCATTGAGTCATCACGGCAGCAAAAGCCATCTTCGTGGGACGAAGTGGCGTCGCTTTTAAGCTCATATCCTGTCAGCATACTAGGAACAATTCTTCTGTTTCTTGTGTTCCGGCACTACGGATTCGATTTCGGACTTGTGATCGTTCTGCTTGTTGTTGTCGGGAACATAGCATACAAGATCCACCTTCGCAGCCTCTCGGCAAAAACACGTCAAATAATGGAGGCTAGCAGGCTGCATCTTGCGACAGTAGAGGCACTGGCGACAGCGATAGATGCTCGTGATCAGGTCGGAACCGGACACGTTCGCAGAACTCAGATTTACGCGGTCGGATTGGGAAGACTTTTAGGTTTGTCTGAGGATGAGATAAGCGCTCTGCGAGCTGGTGCGCTGCTTCATGACATCGGCAAACTAGCCGTACCGGATCATATCCTCAATAAACCCGGACGTCTGACCCCGGCGGAAATGGAAAAGATGAAGATCCACTCTTCTGTCGGAGCCTCAATACTGGAGAAGGTCGGCTTTACATATCCCGTGGTTCCAACCGTGAAATACCATCATGAATGTTGGGACGGTAGCGGATATCCGGAGGGTTTAAAAGGGAAGCAAATACCTATTACTGCTCGCATACTTACAATTGCGGATGCCTTTGATACATTGCGCGGAGATCGTCCTTATCGTTCAGCTATTTCACGCGAGGAAGCATGTGATTTCCTTCGTTCCCGAGCAGGTTCACAATACGATCCGGCATTGGTCCAGGTGTTTATCAAGAATCTAAAAGCTCTCGATGACGAGATAGCAGAGGCAGGGTTATCGTATGAGAGTGCTCTGGCTGCCGGTGGAGAGGCGGAAGAGCTTCCAAGCTATGTTGAACAGATCCAACGGGCGAATCATGAGGTATTCACGCTCTTTTCTCTTGCAAGGGAATTCAGTTCATCACTCAACCTTGGCCAAACGTTATCACTGTTTACACAAAAGGTGGCTGCTTTCGTTCCCTACGACACCTGTGTCCTATATCTTCTGGACGAATCAGGTGAAACCGCGACTGCGGCCTTCGTAGAAGGACAGCGTAAGACAGAATTGACAGGAAAGCGTATCAGGGTTGGTGAGGGAGCCACAGGTTATGTGCTCAAAAAACTTACGTCGGTCTCTAATGTGGATCCGACGCTGGATTTTGCATTCTCTGGCGTTGAGTCTGGCCTTGATTATACAGCAATGACCTCACTGCCTCTGATCGCCGAAGAAAAGCTGATCGGAGCCGTGTCTCTGTATTCAAACTCTGTTGCCAGCTATCAGGATGAGCATCTTCGTTTGCTGGAAACCGTCTCACGTATCGCTGCTGATGCTATCGAGAAGGCTCTCCGCCACGCCGAAGCTCAGGCATACGCTCTAACTGACCCAATGACGGGTTTGCCAAATTCGAGAAGCCTTCAGATAGAATTTGACAAAGAAGTAATGCGTGCGGGACGCGGAGGGACAACATTCCAACTGCTCGTGCTTGATCTGGACGGCTTTAAGGCGGTCAATGATACATACGGCCACCGCGTCGGCGATAACATGCTCCGCGAAATCGCAAAGCTGATCCGCGGCCAACTGAGAGAGTATGATTTTCTGGCCCGTTACGGCGGCGATGAATTTGTAGCGATCGTTCCGGATACTGATATGACCTACATGGAACGCTTGCGGAGGCGAATAGAAGATACGGTCTCGACCTTTGCCTTGCCTGTTGGAGGCGATCAATTTGCAAGGGTCGGCATCAGCTTCGGTTCGGCAAGTTTCCCGACCCAGGGACAAAGCTTTGACGAGCTTGTGGTCGTTGCAGACAAAGCCATGTATCGTTCAAAAGCGATAAATCGTCTTCGCAATTCACGAACAGGTGTCGATACAGAAGAGATGATACCTGTCGTCAAAGTTCTGGATGTTGAGGAACTTGAGAACCTGCCTGTTCCGCGTCCGACAACTCCGCCATTTATCAGGGAAGGCGAGAGCGAGGAGCATTCGATAATTTCCTTCTCGACGATAACCTAAGAAAACCCATACGTTAGAAAGCTTGCGAAAACCTGAAATGAAGCTGGCCCTGCTTTAAGCGAAGGGTGGCCGGAGGGCCGATGTCCTGCGGGATCAGAAATGTTGGCGGCTTTAGAAGATAACCATAATCGATACCAAACTCGCCGCCAATGGGTGTTTTAAGCCTTAGGCCGATGCCTACGGTATGTGTCCATTTTGCATTGAGGTTTCGTCGAATAATATCAGAATCAGGAACAGTAGTAGGCTTGAAGAGGTCTCCTACCCGTCTAAACACATTCCCTCCGTCATAAAATCCGACCATTCTCACAGACTTTGATACGGGAACGCGAGCCTCGATATTCACCATTGCCAGAGCGTTTCCGCCAAGCGGTATCGTAAAAGGATCCAGTGTTACCGGTTCGCCGTCACTGTTGTGAAAGGTTCCCTGCGGATCGATCACAACGCGAGGCCCGGCAGACTCAAACTCAAAACCCCGAAGAGTGTTGCCGCCGCCGGCAAAGAATCTTTCGCTGATCGGGAGCGTCTTTTCAATATCAGGAAGAAGAGACGAAGCAGGTACGTGCGAGCGTGAGAAAACACTTGCCAGCCCGAGAATGCCTCTTGCCGCGATTGTAGTGTTCTTTAACCTTGGGAAGGTGTAGTAATAGTTGTAAGAGGCCTGAAACTTGTGAAAGCCGATATTTGCTCCCAATGTCGGGATGGAAACATTATACTCGGCGGTGAGATAATCACCGTCCGTCGGGTCGCTGGCATTGTATCGGCAAGGTTCGCCCGGTTCGCCGCGTGCGATGATGTCCAATACTGTATATTCAATGCCGCAGCGTCTGCGTGTATCGCGGACAAAGGTCGCTCCAAAGCCGGATATCCGTATGCGGTCGTCCGGTTCAAGCAGTTCTTTTATCAGCAAACTTTGAATATTTGCCAGGCGGACATGCTCGAACCTATATTTAAAGAACAAGATGCTACGATCTTTCAGGCTGATGGTCTTGTTCGTTTCTGCTGAAAATGTTAGGCGATTAAGCGTTGGATCACCAGCCGCTGCTCCGAACTCGTCAACAGGATTTCCTTCTTCGTCCAGTCGCTGCACGATACCGAATGTTCCGCGATCAAACGCAGAGCGGAAGAAACGCGTTACTGTAGAATCACGTTGATATTGAGCAGATATGGTAAGCGGGGCAAATCGACCTTCGCCGTCACGCATAAAACGCGGATCGACAAAATCGATCCCGACGATCTGCTGACGCTGGCTCCAGCGTATCCTGCTGCCGCCCTGCCACAAACTGCCGAATAGGTTCAGATGACGAATGTCGACAAAGCCGCTAAGGCCAAGATCAGTTGAAAAACCGCCGCCCCATTGCAGTAGTCTTGGCTTTTGCTCTTCCACCTCAACCAGCAGGTCATACACCTTCTCTCCATCGGGCTTATCCTCAGCCGGGCGAGTTCTGATAGAGACCCGTTCGAATGCGTCTGTTGAATAAAGGTTTTGTTCGCCTCTATAGATTCCACCGGAAGTTAAAAGGGCATCGTTACGAAAATCTAGGGCACGACGTATTGCCTTTTCCTTGGTTTTGACGTTTCCTGCAATGTGAACATCTCCGATGCGGACAGGCCTTCCTTCGTTCTGAACTGTATAAATGATCTTGAATCTTGGAGATGTCTCTTCGGTGCCTGCCTCGCTGCGGTCTATGGAGTAAGTGACATTTGCGTCGAAATATCCTTCGTTGGAATAGAAATCCGAAAGGGCCTGCTGCCCGTTCCTGACTCGGGCCATCGAAAAGTTCGTTCCTTTCAGATTCGGTAGCTTAGACATCAGGGCTGCGTCAGAAAACGCTGTGTTTCCTTCAATGGTTACATCGGAAACTATTGTTGCGGGACCTTCCTCGACCACAAAGGTAATGATCAAATTCTCACCATCAAGTGAAACACCCTGATTAACCCTTACTTCGGCGTCACGGTAACCGAGTTCGCGAAGCAGCGAACGAATGGTGGCGGCGTCTTCATCAAGTATGCGCTGGCTGGTATAGCCGCGACCATAACCGAACAAAGGAATTATGCCGAGAATATTTGCTTCCTGTGAACCAAGTGCGCTTTTTATGTCATCAGCGGCAAACTGGGAAACGCCGCGAAGCCTAATGTCAATAAGTTTCAGCCTGCGATTCAGGTCGGCTTGATATGTGACAGTTACATTTTTGCCGGAAAGGTCATTGCTTGTCAGTGCTGAGCAAACATAAGGAGTGTTGTTCGATATTACGGCATCAGATTCTTCCAGCGGAGGATCGACAGAGCAAACTGCTGTGACATCAACAAAGAAATATCCACGCTCCTGATAATGATTCTCCAGCCGTCTTTCGCCTTCTATGATCGCGGCATAGTCCAGTGTGCCATCACGCTTTATCGGGAGCAGCCGCTGCTGCGTGCTATTGCCAACACGATCTCGTTCCGCCTCAACAACGACCTCGACGGTCGGTCCGGCAGTGCCTGTAAGCATCAGTTCAACCTGATCGGTCTCACTGTCATAAATGATCCGCGGTTCTTCAAGTGTCGGAGCCAGAAATCCCTCTTTCTGAAGATTTTCTCGAACTTTCTCAAGGTCAGCCGTAAGCTGTTCCCGCGAAAAGCCGGCTCCTTGCGTCAGCTTTAGACCTCGGCGGAGTTTTTCTGTCTCAGCTCCGGTAATACTTATCTGGAATGCGCTGATCTTTGCCTGCGGCCCTGCTGTTACACGAAAGGTCACGGCAACTTCGACCTCGTTCCCTATCTGTACCGGCTGCTGTTCATATCGTGCCTCAGCTCGATAAAAGCCGCGTTCGCGCAAATACTCGACGACAAGGTCGGCATTTCGTTGAAGCAAAGACTGGTCAATGGTCGTTCCGGGATCAAGAAGGTCAAGGCGAAGCAGGAGTTCTGATTCGGTCAGGGAATTATCCAATGCATCGGTAATTATCACCGAGACACGCTTTGCAATGATCTTTGGCCTGATCTTAAAGATCAGATTGACACTGCCGTCCGATGAAGCGGCAGCGTTGACCTCAACAAACTCAACCAACTTTGTATCATAGATACCCGCTATTGCATCGCGGATCTTGACAGAAGAAAAGTATTCACCTACGGTGCGTTCGGCTATCAGCAGGAACGGTTCTGCTGCGACAGGATCTGAGCTGAGCCTTTCCAGTTGGATGGAAACATCCTCGATCCTTCTGCCTTCGAATGACTGTTGTGCGTTCGACGCGAGAGTTGCTAATAGTACGGTTGCTAGCAGCAAGAGCGGCATTCTACAGGAGAAGAATCGCGCAACAATTCGACGAGCCAGACGGCTCACAAACTTATTGGTCAATGTTGTTGCAAAAGGAAGCATCTCTTACTGTTCTGTCCGGCAAAGGCCGCTCTAAAAACGCCTCCTGAAACGCACTTCAAAACTGAAACTATTCCGTTCGCGGGTCACATTGCTGAGCGATTGCTGTTCGTATTGCGCGATAAGCGACATTTTGTTCGAAAGCCTGTACTCCAATGCCAACACCTGATTTTGATCCTGTGATAGATTTGTTGAATAGGTCACGCGCAGATTGTTGTTTATCTGTCTTCCGACCGTCAGACGAGCAGAAGGGTTTAGCCTTTCGCCCGAAATGATAGGGTCTATTTCGAATACATTCAGGCCAAAAAGCCTGTCAGTCGCACGGCGAGCGGGTTCGTTTATGATCGAATCCGTCAGCACCTCAGCCGCCGTATTTATTCCGGTCGAGGCAAGTGTCGGGATGCCTGATTCCGTGTTCGAAAGACTGCCTGTCGTTACAAGCGAAACGACATCCTGCTGCGGCAGAGCAGGGCTGGAACGAACAGAGAAATTAAGTGACTCTGTATCCGTCAGCGAGCCGGAAAGATTTACAAATATTTGATAGCCTTGTATCTCAGTCTCTGCCTGAAGGAAAACTACCGGCTCAATGGTCGTGTTTGGCGGAAACTCGACAACCGCACGCTGAACATCATAACGATCCTTCCTGAAAAATACTGTGCCGCTATTGGCTGTTATGCGTCCTGATATCTGCGGATTTGTCGCTGTTCCCGTGAGTCTCAGGTCGGCTGATGCTGTCAGATCTGCGATGTTGTTCCTTACTATTAGGGCGTTGCGGCCGGATATTGTAAGGTCAAAGCGCGGGGCGAAGCCTGTCGAAGCACCTCCGGAAAGAGAGCCTTCGCGCCGTCCGCTGATCAAATTTGCGAGATCTATGTCCTCGCTGTAAATGCTGCGTCGGGCCAGTACGGTTCCTGCTATAAGCGTTGTCAGGTTGTTCCCGATCCGCCGCCCTGAAATATCAAGCCGGGCGTCGCCCGTGGTGATAAAATTTTCAGGCAGCGGAACTGTCACATTGCTGCCGACAACCGAAACGCGATATGAGCCAAGGCTGAGGTCGTCATTGATCAGAGCGCCGCCCGTTGCCGTAAATTTACCGCCGCCAAGATAACCTGTCAGGCTGTCTATCTGGGCCTGATTGGACGTGAACAGGACGCGGCCCTGCAAGCGATCCATGCTGAGGCGGCTGGCACCGATAAATGCGGCGACGGCGGCGTTCTCCAGATTAGCCGTTCCCGAAAGCCGTGCGGTCCTGTTGATCCCCGACAACCTCATTGAAACCGTCGAAAATCCCGCAAAGAAAGTGTCAGCGGATGAAATACCGGGAAAGACGTTGAGTATGGCAAGGTTGATGCGGCCGTCTATCGCCAGGTTGTTCATTCCGTTATCCGTCAGCGCCTTTGTGCCGGCGATGGTCAGGTTTGAACCGGCCCCGGAAAAACGGACGCTCTGAAATTCGACCTCGCTGGTGCTGAAACGGACTGCAACAGGCTCGGTAGCGACAAGCGGCGTGTCCTGAAGCTGAAGCGAAAGCTGGCTGAAATTTGCCGAACCCGAAAGCCCCGCCGCCGAATATACCACCTCGCCTTTCTCGTTACGGCTTGCAAGGTTGCCGCCAAATTCGACCTTTCCGGTGCCGACGCCTTTGATGTCGATGCCGCGAAGCTGCGGAAGCAGGGCAAAGAACGGCCCAAGCTGGCTTTGGCTCATCACATGCTCAACGCGGAACGGCATATCGGGCGAGCCGAAGTTCACCGAACCGCTGAAGGTTTGCGGACGGCCTTCCATCATTGCGGTCAGGTCGGCGGTAAGCAGGCTGTTCACCGTGTTTCCCTTGAATGTGATCTCACCAAAAGGATTTTCGTTGATGACGACATCACCCGCGGCTCCGTCAAACTGCACAAAAAATGTCGCGGGGTCGTTCGCGTTTCCGCGAGCGGTCGCATTCACCCTTGTCACGCCGGTTATCGACGGCATGCTTTCGCTCGGCGGCAGGAAGGACAGCAGAAGCGGCAGCGGTATGTTGTCGCCGTCCAGTTTCAGGTCGAAAACGGACGTGCCGTGATCGTAGTAGCCTGATGCGGTCAATTCTCCGCCGTCAGCAGTAATGCCTGCTTTTTCGATAGTGATAAGCGTTCCGGAAAAAACTGCGTTGGCTGAAAAACCGTCGAAAGACTGACCGCCCAATGTCCCGTTCGAAGCCGATATATTCACATCGCCGCGAGATTCGTTCGGAAGGCCTTCAAGATCTATCGTGCCCGAAGTTCTTCCAGTAAAATCACGCAGATTTTCAGGAAGATCGACCGGAAGAGCTGCGAGTAAACTGCCGGCATTTACGTCTGAAAGTTCAGCATCAACAGAGATGTTGTTAGTTCCGCTGTAAGGGATATTTACCGCAAATGTGACATTGCCGCTGTCCGAAGCAGAAAGACGTCCATTTTTCACGGTTACGCCTGTTGTCCCGACATTGATCTCTGTGCTCAATGAGCCGAGTTCGCGTCCACGCAAGGAAACAGACGCAACAGATGCCTGTCCGTCTATCAGAGGCGATGTCAGGTTACCGGTAAGCCTGCCGTCAAACTTTAGATCTCCCGCCACCCGAACCTGAAATGTATCAAGTTGTTCGTTAAGGGTCGGCGACACGTTCAGAACTCGGACAAGACGGTCGATCTCTTCGGCGTCAGAAGAATCAAGGGCGATGTTCAGATCTGATCGGTCCTCCCGAAGATCGAAACGGCCTGATGCGGATAGCTCTGACCGTTCTGTTTTTAGCTGTGCCCGGTCAATGCTGAAAAGTCCCATGTCTGCCGCCAGTTCGACGGTGCCATTCACGGGAATGCGCCCTTCACTGTCGCTTCCGGCATTGGCGGTTATGCCTGCCTTTATCGTTCCGCTGGTAGTAGAGAAGTCAGTGCCGTCAAAGGACAGATCAACCGAACCGTCTGTTGTTCCTTCAAATGGAAATACACGTCCGGCCTGCATCGCTATAAGTTTTGAAAGCTCAAGGCCGGTGAAATTCGCATTGACATTCGAACGATCCTTTGTTGAGAAAGCAATGGTACCGTTGCCTTCAACACGGCCTTCCATTACCTCTGCGACAAGTTCGTTCAGTTCCGCTCCATTATTCGTCACGCTTACCAACGCCCGTGCATTTCCCAAAGGTATGCTGCCGATGATGCCGCCGCCAAGACTCATGTCTGCTGAAGCACGGTAACGTCCCGACCTTTCGAGGACGTAAACCGGAGCGACTATCTTTACATCTTCAAGCGTTCCTCCCTCGGGCAAGGTGTCCGAGCTTGCTAATTGAACAGTTCCCGCATCTATGTCTTCAGACCTTACCTCAACGCGTCCCTGACGTATCGTCAATCGGACACCGGCGACGTTAAGGCTGCCAAGAATGGCCCCGCCTGCTTCGAGCTTGGCGATACGGGTTTTGTTTGAATAAATGACCGTTTCAGCGGCATTATCTTTCAGTGTAACCGTTTCGGCATAGAGGTCGTCGATGCGTGTACCGTCGGCATCCAGTCTCTCTGCACGCAGATCATTTGCCGAAAGGTCAATGGCATTCGGCGTGTCCTTAAAGCGAAAGTCTTTAGCGGTCAGGTTTTTTAGCTTGGTGCCCTTCGCATTTGCCTCAGCCGCTTTCAATCCTTCAATGTCGATGGTCGTCGAATTCGGATCGTCACGAACCTTCAGTTCCCGACCTTCGATATTTCGGATGTCGTAATCTTCTGTTCGGAAAGTTCCTGCACGGGCCGAAGGAGCCGAAAGCGAGGTCACATCACCTTCTCTGGTAAGCCGCAAACCGGCAGTCGAAAGGTTATCGATCTCAGTGTTCCCGACTGAGAACATTTGCGTTCGCGCATTACCGGCAGTTGCTGACAGTTTTCTGTCTTTGAGTTCGGCAACGGCGTCAGAAACAAACAGCCCGGCCATTCCAAGACTGCCGAATTTTGCCGAAGCTGCCTGAAGTTCGCCCACCCAGCGGAAATCAGTACCTGTACCGCGGACATTGCCGACTATCTTAGGAAATTCGATACGAAAGTCTTCGAATGTCAGTAGTTCGGCGACGGCTCGGCCATTGGCATCATAGTTCAAATTTGTTCCGGCAACGGTAGCTTCAATATCTATTCCCTTTAGATAAATGCCGTCAGCCGACAGAGATTCTGAATCTATCCTGCCGTCTATGCGGTAGTTTTCGCCGCTTCCGCTGACCTTGCCCTTAAAGTTGCCTATACCGCTCAATGATGTTCCAAGCGGAAAAGTCATTGATGTTTGTGTAAGGTCAACTGTGGATTCGATGTTCAGGTCATAAATGACCTGGCTCCAATCGGTTATTGTTCCTGAAAGAGCCGACGTGCCGACAGGTGTGTCTATGCGAAGCTCCGATATCCTGGCACCTTCGCGGTTGAAAGATCCGTTCGACCGGATGTTTATCTCATTTAGGACGCTTTCGTCGTAAACAAAGCGCGAGTTCGTTGTTGCGACCTCGAACTTGTAATTTTTCTGATCGTCGGGAACACCGGCGTCCTCGGGTTCAAAGAATGCCTGGATGTTGTTTGCATCGCCGGAAATCTTTCGCGAAACGTCTCCGACGTGGACAATGCTGTCCGTAAGGCGAAGTTTCATTGACGTATATCGAAAGCTGATACTGGATTCGCCTTCCTCTTCGATAAAGGTCAGATTAGAGAAGTTTGACCGCCCGTTCTCATCAAATTTTACCCAAACTTCGGCTCCATCGATCTCAGTTGTGTCAATGCTGATCTCGCGGCTTAGCTGCCACGCCATCAGATCTGTTACCGTCAGTCCCAGATAGCCTCTGCGGATGAAGATGAGTTTTTCGCCGGAGACCCTGTCGTTAAATGTGGCATTCCTTAGCTCAAGGGCGAGCGGCGAAACCGTGAGCCTGAGCGAATCCGTGCTGAAATCTACTCCGATGTCAGAGAGCTTAGAGACGAACTGATCTTTGATATATGTGTCCAGGACGCCGTATCTGTATGCAACAAGTCCGAAGACAACAAAAAGAACACAAAGTATTCCTACAACAGCAAGTGTCGTCAGCACTCGCCGCCGCGAAAGGAAGCGCCGTTTTTTCGGAGCGGGCGCTTCAGCTGCCGATTCCTCAACGGTTATCTCACTTTGGTTTTCGCTCGTTTCTTCCGACATTATTGATCAGAAAACACCTCGGTCTTTGCCGACATTTCAGAGACTAACGGTTTCAACGATCTCAAGGTCAAACGCCTCGAGAGCGTTTATCTTTGGGGGGTGATTAGACAGCAGCCGTATCTTGGTCAGACCCAGATCTTTCAATATCTGGGCGCCGATACCATAGTCGTGGACCTTTCCGTAACCAGTTTCGCGTTTTGCCGATTGAAAATCAACATTATTTTCCCGCATCATGGCGTAAGTTCGGAGTTGATTGACCAGATCGAGGTCATTATCTCGCTGACGCAGATATAACATAACCCCCAAACCTTTTTCAGCTATCATCTTCAAGGAGGTCTGCATTGCGGGGCCTGCTTCACCGACCATTGCACCGAACATTGCAAAGGTTACATTCTCAGTTTGGACGCGCACCAGAACAGGCTCGGTTGCACCGGAAATGTCACCGAAGGTAAGGGCAACGTGAGTTTCGCCATTGATAGCATTCTCATAGATATACGCCCGGGCCGATCCGTGTATAGTGGGCAGATCGGTTTCGACAACGCGGTGGACAAGAGTTTCCTTTTCAACACGATAACGGACCAGATCGGCTACGGAAATGATCTTCAACCCATGTTTTTCCGCAAATAACTCTAGTTCAGGCATTCGTGCCATGGTGCCGTCATCATTCATTATTTCGCAGATGACCGCAGAAGGCTGCAAGCCCGCGATACGAGCGATGTCAACGCTTGCTTCGGTTTGCCCGACACGCACCAGAACTCCGCCCTTTTTTGCCCTTAAGGGAAACACATGACCGGGACGAGCCAGGTCATGAGGACGCGTTTCGGGATCGACCGCTGTAAGGATCGTTTTTGCCCTGTCAGCTGCGGATATTCCTGTCGTGACACCTTCTCTAGCTTCTATAGAGATCGTAAACGCAGTTCCCATGCTTGAGGTGTTGTGAGCTGTTTGCGGTGTAAGCTGAAGTTCGTCACATCGGTCTTCCGTCATTGGCAGACAAATAAGCCCACGGCCATGTACCGCCATAAAATTTATTATTTCGGGCGTGACCTTTTCAGCCGCACAAACGAGGTCTCCCTCATTTTCGCGATCCTCATCATCTACGATGATTATCATCTTGCCGTCACGAATATCCGCTACGGCCTCTTCTATGGTGCTCAAAGGCATTACTTCTGTTAAAAAAATATGAAATCCAAGCAATTCGATTTTAACCAAATCGCCGAGCTTTTGCGAACAACAGGAAGAGTTAACAAAACGGCAGAAGACGCATACAATTGAGCGATGCTATGGATGCTGAAACTTGCCGTCCGTTTCCTCGATCTTCGTCGAGGCGGGCCGGCGCGTTTTACAGCTGTTCTTGGAGTTTTGGGTATCGCGGCCGCTGTTGCTGGCGTTATTGTTACATCTGCCGTAACACGGGGTTTTCATTCAGCACTAACGGAAAAACTGCTTGCTTCTACACCACATATCAATGTTTTTCGCCACGACGGCAACCATATTGCCGACGGCACGGATATTCGCCAAAAGCTGAGCGAGCTAAAAGAAGTCGAAGAGGTTTCAGGATCTGCTTCTGTCCAGACGGTCATTGTCGGCAACGAGAACAGGGCATTTGCCGTCCTGACGTCTGCTGACAGCGATGAGCGTTCCGGTGTAAGGATCGGCCGGGAACTGGCAGATCGGATCGGTGTGAAATCGGGTGACTGGGCGGAGATGCTGGTATTCGCAGAAGGTGATAGTCCGCGGAAGACACGCATCTTTATAACCGAGGTGATCGATTCCGGCATTTATGATGTCGATTCAGTCACCGTGAACGCATCGGCCGCCGAATTTGCGGCAATAACAGCCTCCGAAACGTTTATCCCTTATGAACTGCGGTTGAAACTCAAGGATCCAATGATTTCGGAAACGCTCGCGGAAGGGATAAGAGAAATGTTAGGCAAAGAATTTCGTGTTCTAGGCTGGCAAGAGGCAAATCGCCCGGTTCTCTCAGCACTTGATCTCGAATCCAAAGCCGCATTTTTGATCTTTCTGTTTGTCGGCATTATCGCTGCCGCAAATATTGCTGCGGCTATTCTGTTACTTGTGGCGGAAAGACGAGCCGATATTGCGGTGCTTCGTTCATGCGGCATGAGAACACGGAATGTTGCCGTGATATTTTTGTTTCAGGCAATGATCGTCGGAAGCTTGGGAGCTTTTCTCGGGATCATCCTCGGGTTTGGTATATGTTTTGTGCTAAATGATCTTTGGACAATAAACGTACCCGGAGAGATCTATCTGGTTTCGGAGTTTGCCTTGCTTCCCATGTGGACAGATATAGTTTTTCTTTTGCCTGCGGTCATTTTGCTTTCTGCCGTTGCCGGTTTGTATCCGGCTCTTGCGGCAGCTCGCATAAAGCCGATCGAAGATCTGAATAATCGCTGATCACAGACTCAGCGAGCGGAGATAGTTTTTGAAATCCTGACTCAGATCATCGCGTTTAAGAGCATATTCGACCGTCGCGATAAGAAAGCCGAGCTTGTCGCCTGCGTCGTGCCGCGTTCCGTCAAGACGAACAGCATAGAACGGCCGCTTTTTTAACAAGAGCCGCATAGCGTCAGTAATCTGTATCTCTCCGCCTGAGCCCGGCTTGGTTTCTTCGATGGCCTCAAAAATATCCGGTGTGAAAATATAACGGCCAATGATCGCCAGATCAGAAGGAGCATCTTCGTAAGCGGGCTTTTCGACCATGTCATTGATCTTGAAAACGCCGGGTGAGACTTCTTCTGCGTCGATCACGCCAAATCGAGAGATCGCCTCGCCCTCGACCTGCATTGTAGCCACCACAGGGCAGCCAAACTCCTCATAGATCTTTATCATCTGAGCCAGAGCAGGCACTTCGGCATCAACTATGTCATCCGCAAGCAGTGCTGCGAAAGGTTCGTCGCCGACAAAATCTTTTGCCTGATATATAGCATGACCAAGGCCTAGAGCCTGTTTCTGTCTTGTATAGCTGATCTTGGCGATGTCGGTGATGGCACGGACCTGTTTGAACATCTCGTCCTTGCCACGTTCTTTCAGCATCTGTTCAAGTTCGAAAGAGATGTCAAAATGATTCTCAATGGCGGCCTTGTCGCGTCCGGTGATGATAAGGATCGAGTCGATGCCGCTGGCGACCGCCTCTTCGACCGAGTATTGAATAAGCGGCTTATCTACCAAAGGCAGCATTTCCTTAGGCGAAGCTTTTGTCGCAGGGAGAAAACGTGTACCGAGTCCGGCGGCTGGAAAAACTGCTTTTCTGACTTTTTTTGACATAAAATAACGGCTCTGCTTAAAGCGTTGATTCTATTATAAACCGCGAATACTGGCAATTTTTGCGTTTTACGTCTAAACTTCCGAAAATCCCTCATCTCCCCAATAACGGAGGCAATAGTTGAATACCGAAGAAACCACAGAGAATGAACTGTCCAAAATGTCGTTTGCCTATAGATTTCTTGCTCGTGTCGAACGAGTAGGAAACATGCTGCCGCATCCGGCGACGCTTTTCGTGATCCTTGCGGTCATAGTATTAATACTGTCTGCCATCACGTCATATTTTGATGTGTCGGTAACGCATCCGGGAAACGGCGAGCAGATAAAAGCGGTCAGCCTTCTGAATACGGAAGGCCTTCACCGCATACTTACATCCCTGGTTACGAACTTTACCGGCTTTGCCCCGCTTGGCATTGTTCTGGTCGCTCTGTTGGGCATTGCGGTGGCAGAGACCAGCGGACTTATCTCCGCAATGATACGTCTTGTGGTTATCAAGGCTCCTGACAAGCTTTTGACGGCGGTCGTGGTCTTTGCAGGCGTTGTCTCTAACGTCGCGAGCGATGTGGGTTACGTAGTTGTGATACCGCTTGGGGCAGTGATATTTCATGCGGTCGGACGTCATCCGCTTGTCGGATTAGCAGCGGCATTCGCGGGTGTATCAGGCGGTTTTGCTGCGAATATTTTCATTGGCCCGGGCGATACTCTTCTGGCCGGAATTACACAGGAAGGAGCCAGGATCATTGATGCCGCTTATGAAGTGTCGCCTGCCGCCAACTATTACTTCCTCAGCGCATCAACCTTTCTTGTGACCATCGCCGGTACAATTGTTACCGAAAAGATCATTGCTCCAAGATTGGGTGAATACAGATCTGAAGACGCGGAGGAGACGGGAGCAGAAGGCCTGACCGTACTCCAGCCGAATGAAAAGCGAGGCCTTGTTTTCGCTGCGGTCACGCTGGTTGTCATGGTCATAATTGTCCTTTCCGGACTGTTGCCTGAGAACGGCTTTTTGCTTGATCCAAAGACGGGAGGATTTTTGACATCGCCTTTTCTAAGGGGCATTGTCTCGATCATTTTCTTTGGAGGCCTATTTTTAGGACTCGCATACGGCATCGGCGCCGGGACAATGAGGAATGACGCCGACGTTATGGGTGCTATGGAAGACGGGATGAAGTCGATGTCGGCATACCTTGTCCTTGCATTCTTTGCCGCACAGTTCGTAGCATTTTTTAACTGGACCAATCTCGGTCTGATCACAGCGGTCGAAGGAGCGGAACTTCTCAGGTCTCTGAACATCGGCGGTGTGCCGCTTATAATCTCATTTGTAATAGTGACGATATTGCTCGACCTATTGGTCGGCAGCGCATCGGCAAAATGGGTCGTAATGGCTCCGGTTTTTGTCCCGATGCTTATGCTGCTCGGGTATTCACCTGAGATGACGCAGGCCGCATACCGCGTCGGAGACAGCGTCGCAAATATCGTCACACCGCTGATGACATATTTTCCGCTGATCGTTGTTTTTGCACAAAAATATGACAAAAAGGCCGGTATCGGAACCATCATTGCCCTGATGATGCCATATTCTGTTGTGTTCTTTATTGCGTGGACGGTGTTGCTGGTGGTCTGGTATCTCTTAGGGTTGCCGCTTGGCCCCGGAGCAGGTATATATTATGCAAATCCGGCAGGTTAACATCTTGTTGATGAAGGTAATTGAACAATGAAACTGACCTTTATAGCTTTGGCGTCATTTTTGGTCTGGTCATGCTCATTTTTTGCTGCAGGCATAGAATTGGATAAGGAGTTCACACTCAAGCAGAATGAAGAGGCTGTGTATTCGCCCACTGATCTGAAACTGACCATGCTGAAAAATGGAAGAGAACAGGGCGAAGACGGCGATATGGTCTTTTGTGAGGTCAGAGTAAAGGCCGACGGCAAGTCAAATTTAGCCGCGATTAGAGTTGGGGCGAGTTATCCGATAGGCGATCTTTTATTAAAAGTGCAGTCTGTGGATATTAAAGTAGATACCTCAAAAAACGACCCGTGGGCAGAAAGTTCCTGTACGTTTATTGTTACTAAGGCTAAAAAGTAATAAAATCCGTAGATTGACACGTTTGTACGGCGGTCTTTGTGGCCGCCGAATTTGTTTTAGTTATGCTTGACCTCAATTTTGTACGCGAAAATCTTGACCTGGTTCGCCAGGCCCTTGCCAACCGTAATTTTCCGGCTGAAACCCTTGATGAGTTTCAGCAGCTTGATGCCGATCGGCGACAGATCATCCTTGAATCGGACGAGATAAACCGAAAGCGAAATCTTTACAGTAAAGAGATCGGCGAACTGATGAAACAGGGCAAAGGCGAAGAGGCTAAGGCCATCAGGAACGAGGTGGCAGAGTTCAAGGAAAGACAGGCTTTGCTCGAAGACAAACGTTCTCATGCCGAAGCCGCGATGCGCGATCTGCTTGCAGGAGTGCCCAACATCCCTGCAGAAGACGTACCTCTCGGCAAGGATGAATCAGCTAATATAGAGATCAGGAAATGGGGCACGCCTAAAACATTTGATTTTGAGGTAAAAGATCATGTCGATCTGGGCGAAGGCCTCGGTATTCTCGATCTGGAGCGAGCAACAAAGATCGCCGGTGCGCGGTTTTCCATCCTTAATGGAGCCGGAGCACGACTAGAACGTGCACTGGTCAATTTCATGCTCGATATACACACCTCAGAGCATGGTTATACCGAAACTCTGCCGCCTTTTTTGGTAAACCGGACCGCTCTTTTTGGGACAAATCAGCTTCCAAAATTTGAAGAAGACCTTTTTCATATAAAAGACGACAGAGGTTTTGCACTGATACCGACCGCCGAGGTTCCCGTAACCAATTACCACAGCGAGGAAATATTGGACGCAAAGGATCTGCCGAAATATTACACTGCGTACACGCCATGTTTTCGCAGTGAGGCCGGAAGCTATGGCCGTGATACGCGCGGGCTGATTCGCCAGCATCAGTTTGAAAAGGTCGAGCTTGTGAAAATTTGCCTACCTGAGGAATCAGTGAATGAGCATGAAAAGCTGACGTCAAACGCCGAAAAGATATTGCAGCTTTTGGGTCTGCCATACCGCACGGTCGTTCTATCAACAGGCGATATGGGCTTTGGTGCGAAAAAAACCTATGACATTGAGGTCTGGTTGCCTTCACAAAATACCTATCGCGAGATCTCAAGTTGTTCTAATTGTGGAGATTTTCAGGCAAGAAGGATGAATCTGCGCTTTCGCCGAGCCGGAGGGGCAAAACCCGAATTTGCTCATACGCTGAACGGCAGCGGGCTTGCTGTCGGCCGCACATGGATCGCCATTCTGGAAAATTACCAGCAAGAAGACGGTTCGATCCATATTCCTGAGATATTGCACCCGTATATGAATGGTGTAACGCAAATTAATCCCTAGGCTAATAACCGTACGATCACAGAGAAGAATAGAAGTAATTGGGCGTTTCTGCTTCTCTGAGATCGATATGGCTTGACAAACCGGATAATGTAATTACGATGTAATTATGAAGGCTCAGATAATTCAGATCGGGAACTCTCAAGGCATTCGTATTCCGAAGGTTCTGCTTGAGGAAACCGGACTTTCCGGTGAGGTTGAGTTGGAGTCAACAGATGACGGCGGCATCCTGATCAAGAATATTAGAAGGCCGAGAGGCTCGTGGGAAGCAGCTTTCAGCAACCTAAGCGAAACAGATGACGATGTTGCGAGCTCAGACGCTCCTGCGGCAGATTTCGATAAGAAAGATTGGAAATGGTAAAGCGATTTGAGGTATATCTGATCAACCTGGACGAACAGGTCACTGATGATCCGAGGAACACGCGTCCGGGCGTTGTCATCTCACCGGATGAGATGAACAAGTTTGTCGATCACGTCTTAATTGCTCCGATCGCCTCGACCAATGCGACATTTCCTACACGCATTCCGGTCGAATTTCTCAACGCTGAGCGTTTTATCATCCTCGATCAGATACGTTCTGTCGATAAAGAACGGCTAGTAAAAAAGATCGGAGATCTAAATAAAAAGACGGCCAAAGCCGTCCTTGATCTGTTGCAGGAATTATTTGCCGAGTAGTGGTTTACGCGGGTTCCTCCGATGCCGCAAGGCTCATTTTTGCTTCGTTCCAGATCAGGTCAAGCTCTTTCAGATCGGTTTCCTCTAATTTTCTCCCAGACTCACTTAATCGTTTTTCGATAAACTCAAATCTTTCCCTAAATTTGCGGTTCGTTCTTTTCAGGGCTGTTTCGGGTTCGATCTCCAGCTTTCGGGCAAGATTTACCACAACGAATAAAAGATCGCCGATCTCTTCTTCTAATTTTTGCGACGGCGAACCTTTTGCTATCTCGGCCTTCAGCTCATTCACTTCCTCATCCAATTTCTCAAAAACCTGTTCGGCATTTTCCCAATCAAAACCTACCTTACCGGCTTTTTGGGTTAATTTCAGAGCCTCAAGCAAGCCGGGGAAATGGACCGGCACGTCATCAAGTATTGAATCTTTAACCTTCTCCTCTTTGCCTGACGCCTTTCGTTCATTTGCCTTGAGCGTGTCCCAATTGTCCAAAACGTCCTGTGCCTTTTCGAGCTTTGCGTCGCCAAAAACATGCGGGTGGCGCAGGATCAGCTTTTTGGTCACACCGTCGGCGACATCGTCAATCGTAAAATCGCCGCGCTCAGCACCGATGGTGGAATGAAAGACGACCTGAAGCAAAAGATCGCCCAATTCTTCTTTTAGGTTTGTAATATCTCCGGTCTTGTCAGCCTCCTGAATGGCGTCAAACGTCTCGTAGGCTTCTTCCAGCAAATACTGTGAAAGCGAAAGATAGGTCTGTTCAGCGTCCCACGGACAGCCACCCGGAGCGCGAAGACGCTTCATTACGTTAACAAGTTCGTCAAAACTATTGGACATAATGCAATTAGAAATCAGAACAGACGCAAAGTCTAGAACAGAGGAATACTGGATCGGCTTTCAACAAAGTTTGCCGAATGCTAAAATCAACTCAAGAAGGATCGGAAACTATGATCGGACACGAAGACAACGAAGAAGTTACTTTTAAGGTATCAGACCGCCGCAAATATAATCCTGACGGTTCACTGAAAGATGGCGTTGAACTGACGCCGGAGCCGGTAGTAGAAAAGACCATTGAGGCTGAACCTGACGCCGAAATAAGATTGGTGCCGGAAGAGGATCTTGCCGCACCCTTGGGTATAGAGACACCTGAGCCTGAAACAGAAGACGAATCTTTTGATGAAGAAGAATTGCCGGGAGCCGAAGATCCCGCAAGCTTTGTAAATTTTCTTTCTACGCTTGCTACCAATGCAGCGGCTGCCCTCGGTGCTGTGCCGCATCCGGCAACTGGCCAGCGGTCGCTTGATCTGGACACCGGCAAATACTGGCTGGATGTTTTGGGAATGATAAAGGACAAGACAGAAGGAAATCTGCATCCACAAGAATCGCGTCTTTTGGATGGACTTCTTGGAGATCTTCGTATGCAGTATGTGACCATGGTGCGAGCAACAGAAGAACAGCTAAAGGCACAGGCCGCCAAAAAGTTTTCCAATGCCGATATTTTAGGAAAGAAATAGCTCAGCCACAGAGCGCGGCGAGCGAGAGCATGATGTGAAAGCGATCACAGGAAAGTGCCTATTCGCAGCAAGGGACAAGTTGTAAAAAACCCTATGTTCTCTGTGGCAAAAAATTCTAAATGAAACTCACTTTTCTCGGAACAGGAACTTCCACCGGCGTCCCGTCCATCGCCTGCGATTGCGAGACGTGCCGTTCCGAAGATCCTCGTGATAAAAGGCTTCGGGTTTCTGTCCTGATCGAACACGCCGGGAAAACAATATTGGTCGATACCTCGGCTGATTTTCGCCAACAGGCGCTGAGGGCGAATATCCGCCACATTGATGCAGTTCTTATAACGCATTGTCACGTCGATCATGTTTTTGGCCTTGATGACATCCGTCCGCTGAATTTTCGTTACGGCGCGATGCCGATCTTTGCCAATGACATTGCGTGGGTCGATCTTCGCCGGATATTTCAATACATTTTTCAGCCCTCGCATTACGGCGGCGGACTGCCGCAGCTTGTTCCGCATATTGTTTTTAACAAAGCTCCATTCTGCATCGGCGATATTGAGGTAATGCCGCTTGAGGTCATCCACGGCAAGCTGCCGGTGATCGCATACCGCTTTAACGATTTTGCCTACGCAACCGACCTGAAAACGATCCCGCCCGATTCGATGGACGGCCTGCGCGGACTGGACGTTCTGGTGCTTGATTGCGTTCGCATAAAACCTCATTCAACACACCTTAATCTTGACGAAGCTCTCGCCATCATCGAAGACCTCAAACCCAAACGGGCATTCCTCACACACTTAAATCACGACATCCTTCACGCCCGCGATTCAAAACTGCTCCCCGACAACGTCGAATTCGCCTACGACGGCCTTGTTGCTGAGTAGATACAAGATCATCAATTTTATGCTCTATCAGTACAGGTCAGAAGTGTTCACAACAGGTCTGTTACGGAAAAGTTGTCTGACCATTTCGTTCTTTTGACGGTAGAAAATGGCTCCGAATCACCTACAACATATAGTGTTTCCAACGTGTTACAGGAAATGTCCCAAATATTTAACGTGTTACATTACGGCTGGCGCGCTAAATGCGGCAAATACACGTCTTAGCATTTTCTTTTAAAACCACTATATTTAGTGTTGACAAACCGTATTGGACACAATATAGTCTATACCACTGCAGGAGATAGCCCCTTAAAGAAATATGCGCTTGAGGCCCCGCCTGCACTAAATGGATATAACTCAGCATTTACTGCCGAGCTAAGCCCTGAATAGCCGGAAGGGGAGCCTTTCTCTCTCATTTTTCGGAAAGAGCGACTGAAAACCGGATAGGGTATAATAAAAATATAGGAGAATAAGAGCTGAATCGTCATGGACATATTTGCCGGACAAAGTGGAACTGCCGCCGTACGTCAACCCGGAGAAACCGCTCAGACACAAATGCGAGTCAAAAAGAGAAACGGAGCATACGAATCGGTCGATATAAATAAGATCGTCCGTGCCATATCGCGCTGTTGTCCGGGCTTGCCCAACGTGGATAGCATGCGTATCGCTACGCGAACGATCAGCGGCCTATATGACGGAGCCACGACCCGGGAACTGGACAAGCTCTCTATTCAGACCGCTGCCGGACTTATTTTCGAAGAACCGGAATATTCAAAGCTCGCTGCCCGGCTCCTGAATCAATATATTGAGAAAGAAGTTGGCAATCAGGAGATATATTCTTTCTCTCAATCGATAGCATACGGCGTTCGAGAAGGGCTTATCGCTCCGCGCGTGATCAAATTCGTCCAGGAGAACAGCCGCAAGCTGAATGATGCTATTGACCAATCGCGCAATGATCTGTTCGAGTTCTTTGGCCTCCGCACTTTATATGATCGCTATCTCCTGAAAAATCCGGAAACTCGCGACGTTATTGAATCGCCGCAGTTCTTCTGGATGCGCGTCGCTTGTGGTTTGGCCGAAACGCCAAGCGAGGCAATAGCTTTATATGATCTGTTCTCGTCTTTGGAATATGTTCCTTCGACACCGACCCTGTTCAATTCAGGAACAAAGCACGAACAGCTTTCAAGTTGCTTTTTGCTTGATTCGCCTCAGGACAGCCTTGAGAGTATCTATAAAAAATATTCAGACGTTGCGATGCTTTCAAAATTTTCGGGCGGTATCGGTATCGCATATCATCGCGTACGTTCGCAGGGTTCGCTTATTCGCGGAACCAACGGACATTCGAACGGCATTGTGCCGTGGCTGAAAACGCTGGACTCATCTGTTGCGGCCGTCAATCAGGGCGGCAAGCGCAAAGGCGCAGCTTGCGTTTATCTGGAATCGTGGCACGCCGACATCGAAGATTTTCTGGAACTGCGTGACAATACGGGCGACGAAGCACGCCGCACGCACAACCTGAACATCGCCAACTGGATACCCGATCTGTTCATGAGACGGGTTGAAACGGACGCAATGTGGTCGCTTTTTGATCCAAAGACCGTGCCGCATTTTCCTGATCTGTATGGCGAAGAATTTGAACAGGCATATGAAAAGGCCGAGGCTGAAGGCTTGTATATGCGTCAGGTAAAGGCACGTGACCTGTATGCCAAGATGATGCGGACGCTGGCACAGACAGGCAACGGCTGGATGACCTTTAAAGATGCCAGTAACAAAAAATCAAATCAGACCCGGCTGCCGGAGAACGTCGTTCACCTTTCAAATCTCTGCACAGAAATAATTGAAGTGACGAACGACGATGAGACGGCGGTATGTAATCTTGGTTCGATCAATGTTGCCCGTTATGTAAAGAATGGGTCGGTGGATTTTGAGAAGCTGGGACGAAACGCGAGGATCGCCGTAAAGCAGCTCGACCGTGTGATCGACCTTAATTACTATGCGATCAAGAGCACAGAGGATTCGAACAGCCGATGGCGCAATATCGGGCTTGGGGTGATGGGTCTTCAGGACGTTTTCTTTCAACTCCGCATTCCTTTTGATTCGGAAGAAGCCCGCAAGATATCTACCAAGATACAGGAAGAGATCTACTATGCGGCTCTTGACGCATCATGCGATCTGGCAAAGTTGAAAGGAGCACATCCGGCATTTGCGGAAACGCGTGCAGCTCAGGGAGTTCTTCAATTCGATCTGTGGGGCGTCGTCCCCGAAGACACCGCCAGATGGGATGCTCTTCGTGAAAAGATCAAGGAACACGGGCTCCGCAATTCGCTGATGATAGCAATTGCCCCAACGGCAACGATAGCCGCCATTGCCGGTAGCTATGAATGTATAGAACCGCAGGTCTCTAATCTGTTCAAAAGAGAGACGCTTTCAGGCGATTTTGTTCAGATAAACAAATATCTTGTAAAAGAGCTGAAAGAGATCGGGTTGTGGAATGACGGCATACGTTCAAAGATAAAGGTTGCCGAAGGCTCGATACAGGACATTGAAGAGATACCGGCTGATCTGCGGATGATCTACCGAACCGCTTGGGAGATCCCGATGCGGTCGCTGATAGATATGGCTGCCGGTCGCGGGGCGTTCATAGATCAAAGTGCGTCGCTGAACCTATTTATGGAAAGCCCGTCAATAGGGAAACTGTCGTCAATGTATATGTATGCATGGCAACAGGGTTTGAAAACAACGTACTATCTGCGTTCGCGGCCCGCAACCCGCATCAACCAGATAACGGCGGAATATAAAACGTCGGAAATAGCTCCTGAAGAACCGAAAAAGGAATATACCGACGCCGAAGCCCTTGCCTGCTCATTGGAAAATCCTGAGGCATGCGAAGCGTGTCAATAATAATTGACGAATATCGAATGAAGAATGGACGATTTCGATTGTTTCGACCGCTAAACAAAAAAGTGATGCTACGACTCGATATTCTATATTCGAGATTTGAGATTGAATATTATGCTTTTAGATCCAGGTTTTAATTTAACGCTTCGTCCGATGAGGTATCCGGATTTTTACGAGATGTACCGGAACGCCATCAAGAACACATGGACGGTCGAAGAGGTTGATTTCTCGACTGACGTTGTCGATCTGCGGGCAAAGATGACGCCGGCAGAGCGGCATCTGATCAATCGCTTGGTGGCATTTTTTGCGACGGGCGATTCCATTGTGGCGAACAACCTAGTACTGAATCTGTATAAGCACATCAATTCGCCAGAGGCGAGGATGTATCTTTCGCGTCAGCTTTATGAAGAAGCATTGCACGTTCAGTTTTACCTGACGCTGCTGGACACATACATTCCCGAACACAAAGAGCGCGAAGCGGCCTTTGCGGCTATCGAGAACATTCCGTCCATTCGTGTAAAAGGTGATTTTTGCATGAAGTGGATCGATACGATCGACGACCTCGACGAGCTAACGACCAAGGATGATCGTCGAAAATTCCTGCTCAATCTTATCTGCTTTGCTTCGTGCATTGAAGGTCTGTTTTTCTTCGCAGCTTTTGCCTATGTTTATTTTCTGCGTTCAAAAGGCCTTTTGCACGGCCTTGCTTCGGGGACGAACTGGGTCTTTCGCGATGAATCTGCCCACATGAACTTTGCTTTCGAGGTCGTGCAAACGGTCAGAAAAGAAGAGCCGGATCTGTTTGATGCCGAACTGGAGCGGCAGATAGCGGATATGCTGAAAGAAGCGGTCGAGTGTGAAATGCAGTTTGCCGAAGATCTTCTGAGCGGCGGTGTTGCCGGGCTTTCGGTCGCCGACATGCGTCAATATCTCGAATTCATCGCCGACCAACGCCTTATAATGCTCGGGCTAAATAAGATCTACGGATCAAAGAACCCGTTCGCTTTTATGGATCTGCAGGACGTTCAGGAACTGGCGAACTTCTTCGAACGCCGAGTCTCGGCTTATCAAATGGCCGTCGCGGGCGAGGTCAATTTCGAAGAAACTTTCTGAAAATCTTCACAAAACCAAGAAAGGAGGCTGTCTGAAAAAGCAGCCTCCTTTTGTTGCATTCTAAGTTGTCAACGACGTCGGCCAGAATCACATAAGCCTAACCCGATCTCATAGAAGGTGTGAAAAGAAGCGGAAAATCTTCCTAAAACCATTATTTCTTGGCATTTTTCTTTATGTATTGAAGGGTCGCTTCTTTATCTGCCCAGCCGAGAACCTTTGCCGGGTCAGTGTCATAATTCAGGAACCATTTTTCAAAAATATCAAGAATTGCCTTGTCTTTTGATTTTTGCGGATCTAGCGAGGTGGTTCTCAGAACATTCAGGGCTTCATCCGCCGGAACTGCGATCACCTTAAAATCTTCTTCGCCGTTGTCTATCAGCTTTAGCATCGCCACCGGTTCGATCGCTAATTCAGTCCCCGTTTTCAGATGCTCGGCAATGACCATTACGTCAATTGCGTCACCATCACCGCCTTTCGCAGAATCAGAGAGAGTGTTTTTAATAAAGCCGTAATTAGCAGGATATGGAAGGAAAGCTATCACCCGGTCTTTGCCGTCACGCTGATCGACCTTGAACGTATTGCTGTCTTTCTCTATCTCGATCTTTTTATTTGTCCCTGCCGGTATTTCGATCACCGCCCAAAGCCCTTCACCATTTTCCTGATCCGGATCGGAGGCCGGATAGCCGCTTTGGGTACACGATATGGTAAAAACCAAGAGAATAATTGTAGAGCAGGTAAAGATCGATCTCATTGTATACACTATCAATTACAAGAAAGCATTCTGTTGCGATATTATCTTATACTACAGTAACTTGAGTTAAATAATTATGAACGGACAGATCACAGAATTTATAAAGCATCACTATCGGCATTTTAACTCGGCGGCGTTGATCGACGCGTCCGAAGGCTATGTTCAGCACATGGCGAACGGCGGCAAGATGATGATCACGCTTGCCGGTGCGATGAGTACGGCGGAGTTAGGCTTGAGCCTTGCGGAGATGATCCGTCAAGACAAGGTGCAGATCATTTCGTGTACGGGAGCTAACCTGGAAGAAGACCTGTTTAATCTGGTCGCACATGATTTTTATGAACGTGTGCCGCACTACCGCGACCTGACACCACAGGACGAGCAAGATCTGCTTGACCGCCACATGAACCGCGTTACGGACACATGCATTCCGGAAATGGAAGCGATGCGGCGCTTGGAAAAAGCGATGGTCGATGTTTGGACTGCGGCTGATGCGAAAGGCGAAAGATATTTTCCGCACGAATTCATGTATCAGGTCCTAAAGAACGGTTCGCTCGAAGAGTATTATCAGATCGACCTGAAAGATAGCTGGATGTATGCGGCGATGGAGAAAAACCTGCCGATGGTCGTCCCGGGCTGGGAAGACAGCACGATGGGCAATATGTTTGCCGGCCACGTCATCACCGGCGACGTGAAGAACGTCCACACCGTGCGCACCGGCATCGAATATATGACGATGTTGGCAGAATGGTACACGGCCAACGCAACTGATGATTCAACCATCGGTTTTTACCAGATCGGCGGCGGCATCGCGGGCGATTTCCCTATCTGCGTCGTGCCGATGCTTCACCAGGACCTCCAGCGTGAGAACGTCCCTGTCTGGGGTTATTTCTGCCAGATCAGCGATTCGACCACGAGCTATGGCAGCTATTC
>JAHBSH010000016.1 GCA_019639215.1 Acidobacteriota bacterium | reverse complement strand
AGGTTTCAGGTGGTGAGCTTCGGATAGGCGGCTTCAGCAGCGGCAGCGGGCAAACTGTCTGGCGGCAGGCAGATCTCTCTGGTACCGGACTGAATTTTAATACCGCATTCCTTTCGTTCAGTTATAGAACAACCGGATCAGGTGGGAATGCAAATCAGATCGCCGTCGAGGTTTCGGGCAACAATGGTACAACCTGGACCACACTAGAAACGTTTAGTGGGGGTGCGGGCGGTTCCGGAACAAGAATGTATGACGTCACAGGTTTTATCTCCAATAATATGCGTATCCGCTTTCGCCGTGCAGGCGGATATGGTTCTGGTACCACCAGAACATTCTTTGCGGATAATGTTGAGATCCACGATGATCGTTTACCCATGCCCGGCCATTGGGAGGTTCGCATCAATATGTCGGATTCCGTCACGAGCGGTGACGATATCAACGCTGTCGGCATCCGCGCTCACGACGGAACATCGGGCGCAGGTGGCACCGAACTGAACATTTACGCTGCGAGTTATGTTCAATTAGGAGTGAACAATCCAACCTCCGGGACATTGACCCGCTCCTATACGCTGTATCCTTACATCACATCAGGATGTTCAGCGGCAAAGAACGATTTTGACTATGACAGTGCCAGCGGTACGGTCGGTTCGATGAGCTTTATCAGTAACTCGAACGCTTTTACACAGAATTTTTCGTCGGGTCAGCTGTCCGTCAATAATTCCTGGTCAAGAGGCAATTTCAGCGGCTGGACGACCGACCAGGTCTCGGCCGATTACGGCATTTGGACGGGAAATATGTCGATCACATCGTACATCGTATCCGGCGGGCAGAATTCCAACTATGCTACTTTTTATATGACCAATTCGCAAGCGGCTAATAATCCGCCGACTGCGAATCCCGCGGCAAATTCCTTTCGCATCTATCTGCCGACCGATAGCGGTTCAGGGCCGGTGAAGCCGCAGCTCTCGCAGCGATACACACAGGTGTCCGGCCCAAATCCGGTCGGGGTTGGCCAGACGGGCAGAATGCGTGTCAGCGTTATTTTTCACAATCCCACAGCCCATCCCGTGACATTCTCTTCGCCTAATCATATGATCACCTCAAATATCCCGGGCGGCGGAGTCGTCTTTGCCGGCAATATATCTGTCACTAACGGCGGCATCATTTCGCAACCGTCTATAGGCGGAACAGGAAATATATCTTGGGATCCGGGAGTGGTTGTGGCTGGAGGGGTCGTGACAATGCATTATGATGTGGACGTTACCCCTGCATCGAACGGCCAGCGACTACCACTAACGGCCGCTCCGTCCTCGGCAAATAGCACACGGGCTCGATATGTCGATGAAACAGGGAACGTGACACAGCCGCAGGCGACATATTTGTTCGGCGGCTTGTGCGAACTGGCTGTTAGTGCAGGTTCATTCAATCCGGCTCCAAGCGCCGGTCTGGGGGCTGTCAATGGGCGTGTTTTTGCTAATGGAACTGCAGGATTGCTAAATGCTACCGTTACGATCACCGATGCCAATGGAAATTCTAGGGTGTCGCGTACCGGATCATTTGGCTACTTCAGCTTTGAGGGTCTGATGTCCGGTGAGACCTATGTCGTAAGCGTTACTTCGCGCAATTTTCAGTATGCTCCACAGGTTGTCACGCTTGCTGATTCAATGGCCGAAGTGACCTTTATGCCTATCAGCACTGCAGCTTCGACTGATCTTGGCCGGGGTCGATAGGAAATCTCAAAGGGTAGATCAAATATTAGTTAACTGATATACCCCATTATCTAGACATTCGGCGAAACCTTCATCGACCAATTCGTGGTTCGCCTTTCCAGCATCACGTCGTGAAAGGCTGAATTTACCAGCCAATTCACCAACCAATGTTCGCCCGCACATACTCAGATATGCGCGGGCGATCTCGCGGATTGCGTCTTCTCGCTTTATTTTGGCACTCAATTCTTTTGGAAAACGTGCTTCTGCAGTTGTCCAGATGTAGGTAAATTTCGGTGAGTAAGCTACCTCCTGAGGGACAACTTTCATGCGCTTTTGCAGTTCGTCGAGGGCTTTGCTCAGTTCATTCTTGTCCTTAAAACCGCAAGCTTCGCGAAGGTCACTCGTAGCCATTTCCCATTCTTTTCGAAGTACTTTTAAAACCGTCTGTGCTGGCTTCGACAAAATTCCCGCTTCACCGGCTTTTGAGCATCCCCAGACAGAATTAAACGCGGGTACAAGTCTGCGAGAAACAAACATCGAATGTCCTTTATAGATCTTTCCGTAATAGATGCGACCGAGCGCAATGACCTCATCCTTTAAAACCCAAGCTGTGCTGGCTTCTGGGTCTTTCTGTACATTACGTGGCATGTGTGCATCGCGTCGGCCACAGACCGCAATATATACCGAAGGCATCCGTTTTCTTTCATCGGTAAGTCCGAGACAAAAGCCGATATCATCAACCATGTTTTCGATATCTTCGGCTGTTTTTATACGGAGCGAATCTTCGCGCCTCCATTTACGGTCACGGTACTGTTCTATCTCTTCGGTTATTTTCCACATAAAGAAATTAGATGATAGCGCGAAAAAAGCTTTAGCCATGAAGCAGATCGCATTCCATGGCTAAAGCCGGACGAATACATCGCCCTGAGTCTCTGCCGGAGGCAGAGGTAACTAAAGGGTCATTAACCGTTTATTAATAGTGGATTATTGTTTAGATGAACGAATCGGCGATGACGATTGTATCGTTATCGTGGAACCGGGCATCAGGCGAACGTCGTCTCGACCGGTAGCAATAACCGATCCGGCTCCTGCACCGCCACCGATGATCGCACCAAGGATAGCACCTTTTCCGCCGCCCGCTATTGCTCCGATCACCGCGCCGATACCGGCGCCGATGCCTCCGCGTTTTGCAGTTTCCTTCGTTTGACTGTCGCCTTGAACGGTTCCTTCAGGATTGATCTTTACTTCCTTGCCTGCCTGGTCCTTTATGCTATGTATGTAGCCTGAAAAATCGTATTCGCGGCCGTTTCTTAGGGTGATGCGTTCAAAGTTGAACGTCACGTTCGAGCGGCCTGAGACCTGGCCTGAGCGGCCGACGCCTGAGATATAGCCTTCGATGACGGCGCCGCGAAATTCATCAGGGCTTTGCACGGTCATTTTGAAGCGGTCGTTGTTTTGCGAGATCTTTGTATTTATCTCGTTGTTCAGCGCGACGGTGATGATCTCGCCGTTGGGTATTATAAATTCACCGATGCGCGGTTTGCTCAATGTGGGATTTGGGCTGTTGTTGCTGCTGGTGGTGCGGTCATTGGGGTCGTTGCTTGACCAATTTCCGTCGTCATCATTGGCGGCGTAGGTATCGTCGATGTCCTCAATGCCGAGCCGTGCGACCTCATCGGTCTTGTTGTAAACGCTGTCAACAAAGACTGTTTCGGTCAGATATGGTGTTGTTATGCGTTTCGTAACCTTCATGCCGCCGTTACCGGTCTGTTCAAAGATGATGGTGTAATCTGTATCGCCGCCGAGGCTTGAAACGGTCAGGCGGTCGCCGTTCATCGATGCGCGAACGCGTATCGTGCGGCCATTTGCCTGTTCAGATCTTTCGCTGCCGTCTGCGGCAAAGGTGATCGGTTCTGCCAGGTTTGAGGCGAGCGTTACGTTGTCGCCGTTTATCCGCAAAGCGATCTGCTCGGGTGAGCTGAGCTTGCCTTCGAGGTCGCGGCGGTTCTCGTCCGAAAGCTGAATGCCGTCAATGATATCGGCGGTGTCCTCGCTCTTGTTTTTGTCGAGGCTGTAGGTGCCGCTCATGCGGTGATAAGACGCAGCCGGAATTGGCGAAGAATACGGTATATCGTCCGTAGCAGATGTTCTGCCGCTCCAATCGGGCGTAACGCCGTATGAACCGGAAAGCCTGTCTATCAGGCTGCGAACTTCGTCCCAAGTAGAGCCGATCCGGCGGTTTTGCGGATTGGCGTCCAGATAAGCCGAAATGTCCTGTGCAGCGGCAACAATGCCGTTGATGTCCGTTCGATTTTCGCGTTTGAGGTCAAGGTTATCGCCAAATGTTTTTACTGCTTCGCGGAGCCTGTCGATACTGTTCTCAGCATCGCTGCGCGAACCGCGATTTACGGACGAACTTCTCAGCCGTGCGTCTAACGCATAGGCAAAATCGTCGATCTTTGAATTAAGGCTGCGGAGCGTATCGCGCGTTTCGCGTTCGTTGCGCCGCTGAGCATCTGCCGTGGCTGCCGAACCGAACAGGAAAAGGGCGATAAGCGAAAGAACAGAAAGACGGTTGATGTAACGTCGCATAATGACCTCGTAAGTAAACACAATAATGGAACGCGGCAATTCCTGCCACAGGTTAAGAAGCATATTTCGTACCAAACGTTGTTCATATCTGTTCTGACCCGGCAAAGAGGGTAACGGACTGTGATAAAATCACTATTAAAACGACTATCAGTAGGAGCAGATCTTTAATGGCAGACAACGAATACAAAGCGACGGTCGCCTATGCCGGTGCCGAATTCTTTATCGGGACAACGCCCAGCGGACACGCACAAACCATTGATACAAAAGGAGATAGACGAGCCGCCCCGACGCCGATGGAGATGCTGCTGGTTTCGGTAGCGGGCTGTACGGCGGCTGATGTTATCTCTATCCTGCACAAAAAACGGCAGGATGTGACAGATTACCGCGTTGAGGTCGTAGGCGTCCGCGCTGACGAACATCCGCGCAAATATGTTAGTTTTCGGGTTCACCATATCGTGCATGGACGCGGCGTTTCGGAGAAGGCATTGGCCGACGCCATTCAGCTTTCTGACGAAAAATACTGCTCGGTCGCAGCAACCGTCCGCCCAACCGCCGAGATCACCACGACATACGAGATCATCGAGGTCGAATAGTTTATACAGTGACAAGTGACGGGTGACGGGTGACAAGAAATGAGGGATAAGTGAAACGGCTTTGTCGGTACCGCCTGCGTGAGCAGGTGGTTAGATGTTAGGCGTTGAAATGCTTCCGGTTTCATCTGAGGTCTGCAACTACCTACTTCATGCCACTCGCTGACGCGAGCGGTACTGACCTTAGCGGCAATCATCCGCCTGTGTTTTTTGAGGCTCGGCCTTACCGCACTGCTCTGATCTGAAGACTAGACACTCTTGCTTTCCTGCTTTTTTAGGCTTTGCCTTATCGCACTGCGGCGAAGCTGAGCTTCGCCGGAACGTCGTCCCCAAAATATTCACGCGGCTGTGCCGCCGAGCCTCCGGCAGGGTGGAAGTGTTCATTTTTCAGATCTTACGAAAAGGCACAGCCTTTCCGCAGTGCAAGGTGGCAAAGCCGTTTTTAGACAAGGGATGAACTTTCTCATTATGCGAAGCGGCGGAGCCGCAAGATATTGAGAAAAGGAGCGCCGGAAAAGCATAGCTTTTCCGCAAATAGACGAGCATAGCCCGAGGTAGTCTGAAGATCAGTAGGGAAGGCAGAGCTTTTCCGCAAATAGACGGGCATGGTCCGAGGTAGGCAGGAGGCTGGAGCTTCGGTCAGATTCGGGTGACCGGGGAGCGACTGGGGTCACTGGGGCAAAGGCGGTCGGAGACCGCCGCTAAACCAAAACAATATTTGCTGCTATAAATGGGTAGAGGTAATCATTGTATTTGCGGCTTGCCGCAATGTTGTGCGGAAAAGCTTGCTTTTCCGCAGACTAAAAAAAAGAGAATTCCTCTCTGCCGAAGGCCATTGGATAGATATTCTCAGGTGATCGCGGGCAAGCCCGCTCGTGTTTGGGCAGGCTTCCGGCGAAACAAGTTTCGCCGCACAACATAGCGGCAAGCCGCAAGAAAAAAGTGACTCTTCCATAAGTGCGGCAAGCCGCAAGAAAAAGAGAAATTCGAGCTATTCAAGGGACGAGCTGGCGTATATCTTGGCCACTCGCTGACGCGAGCGGTACCGACTTGGACGCTTGTGCGAAGCGTATGCAGGTAGGATGCCTGCGCTCCAGTCAAAGAACCCGGTCGCTACCGCTCCCGGTCGAGAGGTTTCATTCCTGTCTATCGGGCCTGATCAAACGAAAACATACTTGCCTCAGACATTTGGCCGGGTCGTCGAAGACGACCGTATATCAATAGCCCACATCGCAAGATGTGGGTAAACGTCCAACCAAACGCATAAGCCGTCAAAGACGGCGACATAAACACGGCAATGGCCGTCAAATATGGCGTCATTTCACAAAAGAACGGCGAGTTACTTCCAGAGAAATTCTTCTTGAAAATCGACACCGCTTTTTTCCAGCATCAAAATAAATTCCTGCCGAAAATCACGTTTTTGGTGATGAGCCTCTTGATGTCGGATATATTTTTCGACCTGATGTGCCGCAGAACGCGAAACACTGAACGCTCCGAAACCTTTTTGCCATGCGAACTTTACATTGAAACGTTGGCTAAACCATCGCGAGGAGTTGGTTTTTAAGAAACGCATGATGTCTGAAAGCGAAATGGTTGGCGGCAAGGCGATAAGCAGATGCACATGATCTTCGACACCATTTATTATCAGGGTTCGACCGCCTTTTTCTTTAATGAGAGCAGCCATGTAGGCAAAAAGTTCGGCGCGTCGTTCTTTTGTCAGTGATCTGAGATGGCCATGAGTAGAGAACACAACATGGAAAAGAAGGTCTGTGTAAGTATGAGCCATAAATAATGCAGTCGTTTTCAACGACTGTTTGTCTAAATTGGCTAGTTACCCACATCTTGCGATGTGGGCTATCTTAATACCACAGACGTTGTCTGCTTCGGGTCATTGTTCCGAATAGGCGACGCGAGATGCAGAGATGATACCCGATAAGAATTGACGATTCAACAGGTTTTGCTAACCTGTCAAAATACCGTTCCAAACTGATATTTCACCGTTCCAAAATGATATTTTCCTGACCAAACAGACGTTTTTCCTGACCAAACGAGGTGTTTTCCTGACCGTTTTGGCGAAAGCTGTGCCGGCAAATAACGGTTGTGAGTATGTTCTAGCGATGGCGAAGGACATGGTTGATATCGTCTGTGATAAAAGGCTCGATAAGCGTGGTCATTCGTGCTGTGAGGATGATCGCTCTGCATCTTGTGTGTTTCGTGCATTGCTTGAGCTTTGGTCTGGAGACAGGCCTGCCGTGCTGTTACTTTGGAAATGCCGCAGAGGCGATGACAAAGTATGAGCAACAATTGGAAAAGATGCCCGAAAGGAGAAGTGACCGGACGCTGGGCCAGCCATTATGTAACGATGAATCGGCGAGGCTTTATCGTCATGAGCCGAAAAACGCACCAGAGCCTAAAAAGCCCTGATGCGGTGCACCTGTTCTTTGACGCAATAAACAGCCGCATCGGAATAAAGGCCGTTGACCCGCGCGCCCGCGATGCTTTTGCGGTAGGCAAACAGGGACGCCACGGCGGACGCATCATCAGAGCCTTTCGCCTGATGCAGGAGTTTGGCATCGACCTGCCGCAGACAATAAGATTTCAGAATGTCGAAACCGACAAGGACGGCGTACTCGTCCTGGACATCCGCACGGCAACGGCGAGAACACGCAGATCTACGGCATTTCTGAAAAAGGAATCTGATAATATAATCAGGACATGAAAAACACCCTCAAGATCGCTGCTCTTATTATTCTGATATTTTCGTTTTCAGCCATTGCACAGGTTCCCGTCGCAACGCATATCGCGATCCTCAAAGCAGAGGATTCGCTTGATCTTGATGCGTTGAAGCCATTCATTATCAGCAAGAATATCGCGGTGCAGAAACGTGCTTTGCTTGCTGCGGGGCGTATCGGTGATGCAAGAGCCGTAGATGGTGTCGCGGCGATTTTGGAAAACGGCAACGCCGCTGTTAAACCATTCGCCGCTTTTGCCCTCGGTGAGATAGAGAGCGAAATGGCGATAACGTTCGTGGAAAGGGCTTTGCAGGACACAAAAGCATCACCTGAGCTTCGAGCACGTTTGCTGGAAGCGGCGGGAAAGATAGCTGCCGCGAATGCCGGGCCTGCCGGTTCTGAAAAAGACCCGCGTATCGTAAGACTGGGCGATGCGATACTCGATACTCTGGATGCCGAGGCAAAGAAAACAAGCGGGCAGAGCAAGGACGTTATCATTCAGGGCCTGACGGCGGCTCTGCGTGTAAGGCCTGAGGGAACGGACGGCGTTGCGGCAAAGTTTTTGACGAACATGGATGCACGCGTCCGGGCTGATGCCGCAAATGTTCTGTCACGCATGCGAGCAAAAAATGCGAACACTGCTCTGAGAACCATCTTGCTTGCTGATGACGATGCGGTCGCGCGGGCAAATGCTGCGAGAGCTTTGGGGGCGGCCGATGACAAAGATGCTTTTAATATTCTGATCGAAGCAGCTATAGGTGACGACGACAGCCGCGTTCGCGTTTCGGCGATCCGCTCTTTGGCACAGCTAAAGGACAAAAAAGCCGCCGAGCCGCTGCTAAAACACGGCAATGCATTACTGGAAAGGTACAAGAAAGATAAAAAGCCTAGCCTTTTTCCAAAAGAACAAAGTGAACTGCTTGAGATCGCTGTAGTGCTTGGGCAATTGCTGCCAAACACTTTTGATGAAGGAGCGGTCGCATATCTTCGCGGTTTTGGTGAACTGGATAACGCCCTTTCGCCTGAGATCTATATTGCCCGGTTGCGGATAGCTCCGGGCCGAGGCGATAAGATGGACGGCGGATTAGAAGACTGGCGCCAATACAGCACAATGGCGCAGCTTATCGGGGAATTTGCCTCAGTAGAACCGACAAACGACGAAGGCAAACAGATGAAGGCCGAGGCTCCGCAGGTTTTAAGACCGCTTGCAGAAGCCTATGCTGATGCCGATCCGAGCGAGGAAGGTAAGCGAATATTTGCCGGGCCGGATATTTTGCGTGCCTATGCAAGATTTAAGACAGCAGACCTTGATGTGATATTGCGCAGGGCGCTGTCAAACAAGGATGTGTTTATACGAACAACTGCTGCGAACCTTTTGGGCCAGCAGCCTGCTTCAAAAGAAAATACGGATGCCCTAAGGTCTGCGTTCACCCGCGCGCTGGTCACGGACAAACGCGATAACGACGCACAGCTTGCCACGCTGAGCGCATTGAATAAATTGGATGCAAAGGCATCGGTCGGAAGCCTGATGGTCGCGTTAACTTCTCCGGATTTTCTTGTCAGAAAACTTGCTTTTGAACTGCTGTCAAAAAAAGATCTCCAGAAAGACTTTCCGGGAATAGAGGCGTCGCTGGAGGACGCAAGGAAAAAACGCGGCGACAAGGTGCTGCCGCTGAACCCGGCATATGGGACAAAGCTCGGGCAGGTCTTGAATACCAATGCTGATTACCGCCGTGCGGCAGCGAGAAAGAACGGTTCTGCCAAGGCCGTGTTTACCACACAAAAAGGCAGGTTTACGATAGACCTGATGGCTGAGGACGCTCCGCTGACCGTGGATAATTTTATCAAGCTTGCGAACGCGAAATATTTTGACGGACTGGACGTGCACCGCGTAGTGCCCAATTTTGTGATGCAGGACGGCGATCCGCTCGGAAATGGCAGCGGCGGGCCGGGCTGGTCCATTCGCTGTGAGGTGAATATGCTGGCCTATGAACGCGGCGTTGTCGGCATGGCACTGAGCGGAAAACATACCGGCGGTTCGCAATGGTTCGTCACGCATTCGCCGCAGCCGCATCTGGACGGCGGCTACACCGTCTTTGGTAAAGTGAACGAAAACGATATGAAGGTCGTAGATAATATCGTTCGCGGCGATAAGATATTGACTGTGCGTATAGTGGAAGGAAATTCACCACGGAGGACACAGAGAACGCAGAGATAAAAGGCGGAAACACGACCGGTAGGGAGTGTGTCGATCAAGTAAAATGACGAAGCTTATCACAGTTGGCGGAGCGCTCCTTATCTTACTGGTTGTAGGATCTTTGGGATTGTTGTATGTGTTTCGTCAGTCAAACCCTGTAATTTTGTGTACTTCGTTAGATGATTCGATACGCCCGAGACATCATTGTTTGATGAATCCTTTTCGTGATACAAGGCCGGAAGTGATAGCTGAGGAATACTTGACGCAAATGAAAGAGGGGAATTTGAACAAGATCCTGGCTTTCGTCAGCGATGAGAACAAGGAACGTATCCAAGAGGCTGAAAAGAAGTATAGAATACAAACTTGGCGTGTCGGAGAGAGAGTAGATCTCGCTGACAGGGTTGAAGTAATTTACTGGGTAACTCGTGAAAATTATCGGAATGAAACCACAGGCGAGGATTATGTCGAAAATGCATCATTCTTTTTTTCCCGTGAAGGAAATGAATTGAAATTGGAGACATTCACTGCTGTTTATTGATTCTGTTCTGTGTTGTGAAAATAAACTATGCAAGAGATAAACCCCAGAACCAGAACGGACATTAGTAAAGAACAGCGCCGCGAGATAGAGATCGAGCAGGGGCTTGATAATCTGGCGCATTATCTGGACGGGCTTTTTCGCGTTCCGGGGACTACATGGCGGTTCGGGCTTGATTCGCTGATCGGGCTTGTGCCGAACGTCGGCGATACTATCACGTCATTTGCGTCGTTCTATATTCTACTTGCGGGTGTTCGTTACGGCGTGCCGAAGATAACGCTGCTCCGGATGGCGTTCAATATCGGGCTTGATTACGTTGTCGGGGCGATACCGTTTATTGGCGACGCGTTCGACTTTTTCTGGAAATCGAACAAGCAAAACATGAATCTTATCCGCACGCGTGCGACCGGTAAGGACAAAGGCACAAAGAGCGACTATTTGTTTGTCTTTGGCATCATCGGTGTCCTAATTTTGATACTGTTGGGTTCCATCGCCGTAAGCCTTTACGTCATCGGGTCGATATTTTGGGAGATATTCACCGGCAATATTTAGACGCGGCTGACAGGGTTTTTTTGAAAAACTGATCTCGGCTGTGCCGCATTGCACTGCGGTCGGAGCTGTGCCCGACCGTAAACTTTTCCCATTGTTTTAAAGAGGCTGTGCCTCTTTATAAACAGTCAGAGGCGCAGCCTCAAAAAGAGCGTTATGCAGCGTGACGGTCGGGCGCAGCACCGACCGCGATGCGTCACGGCACAGCCCGATCATAAATTTTTCAAAGGGATATTGGTGATCCATCTGCCATAAAAAAGATCGGCAAAGGTTCTTGTAAACAACAAAAAATAAACACCCCTCCGCATGTTCGTGCGAAGGGGCTTTGCATTTTACATTTACGATCTCTTTTTAGATAAAGGCGAAATCGTATTGTGCCTGATGGATGTGCGGATCGGCTGTCAGATCGACGTTGCCGAGATATGCCTCGATCTCTTCCAGCACCGTTCTTTCCGAACCTCTCAGAGCCTTTGCCACTTCAGGATGTATTCGCAGCGTGGTCTGGCGAACGTCGTCCAGCTCTTTGGCAAGCCTTCGTGCTTCGGCCAATATCTCGTAACAGGTCGTCTGCGGAGATTTGACCCAGCCCGCACCTTCACAATAATCGCAAGGTGCGCACATAGTGCGTTCGAGCGATTGCTTCACGCGTTTGCGTGTCATTATTATCAGGCCGAAATCATTGAACGACAGCACCTTTGTCGGCGACTTATCGCTTGCAAGAGCTTCCTGCAATGCCTGAGAGACCTTGTGCCGGTTGCGGCGGTCTTCCATATCGATCAGATCCAGAACAATGATGCCGCCGAGGTCGCGAAGCCGTATCTGACGTGCTATCTCATCGACAGCTTCCATGTTGGTACGCGTGATCGTATCCTCAAGCCGTGCATTGCCCTTACCGACAAATTTGCCCGTATTAACGTCGATGGCAACCAGAGCTTCGGTCTGATTGATGACCAGATAGCCGCCCGATTTCAGCCAAACACGCGGTTTCAGGGCTTTATCAACCTCTTCCTGTACGCCGTAAGCTTCGAGGATAGGAGCTTCACGCGTGTAAAGTTTTACCCGGTTGACAAGACGCGGCTGGATGCGGTTGATGAACTCGACCGTGCGGAGATATTCTTCCTCGCTGTCAACGCGGATGGCCGTGAAATCGTCAGAAAGCTGGTCGCGAAGCAGGCGTTGGACGATGTCCAGGTCCTGATGGACGAGAGCCGGAGATTTTGCCTTTTCGGATGTCTTTTTGATATCGAGCCATGTTCGGACAAGATAGCGTGCGTCCTGACGCAGGTCTTCTTCCGATATGCCGATGCCTGCCGTGCGGACGATAAAGCCGCCCGAAGGAATGTCTTCCTCATTGCGGATACGCTGTATCAGCGAACGAAGGCGTCCGCGTTCGTTTGACGATTCGATCTTGCGGGAAACGCCGAGGTGTTCGATGGTCGGCATATAGACCAGAAAACGTCCCGGCAGAGCGATGTGAGACGTGATTCGTGCGCCTTTTTTCGCGATCGGTTCTTTTGCTATCTGAACAAGAACTTCCTGGCCTTCGCGAAGCAGGTCAGAGATGGTCGGCTGCGGCCTGCGTTCCTGACGATCGCCCCGGTCATTTCTGTCGTGGCGTTTGTCGTCCCGCTGGCCTTTATCACGGCGACCGCGACCGCCCCGTTCCTGTCTCGGGCCGCGATCATTGCGGTTCGAGCGTTCGTCGCTGCCGCTGTTCCCGTTTGACGGTTCAGATGTTTCCTCGGCGGCCGGAACAGCTTCGTTCTCTTCTGCTGCTGTTTCAGTAACAGCCTCTGCGGTTTCTTCGGTTTCGGGAGCATCGACCTCGATGTCCTCAAACCCGACAAGGCTCGAATCTGTTTCCGTAGCCTCAGCTTTTTTCGAACGTCCGCCGCGACGTCTGCCGCGTCCGCCGCGTCTTACGCTCATGGCGGCGGTTTCGGAAGATTCCTTTACGCTTGCCTCGCCGTCTTCCAAAGGTTCTGCTTCGGCCTTTTTGCTTTTTGCTTTTGAGGTCTTGGTCGTTTTGGCTTTGGCCGTTGTTGACTTTGCCTTGGTCGCACGTGCTTTTTTGGCAGGTGCTTTTACATCTGTCTCATCAGCGTTTTCTGCTGCGTCAGGCTCTGCGGCGTCTTTCTCTGCCTTTGCCTTTTTGCCGCGGGTTGCTGCCTTTGCTTTTGGTGCTCGCTTAGAGCCTTTTTTGGCGGGTGCGGGTTCTGCATCGTCTTCGTCAGCGATGCGTTCAAATCCGGCAGCCTCACCTGACAGAGAGCTGAGCAGCGAACCAACCTCGGCTTCTTCGGTGCTCTCCATATCAAACTCTACCAGGCGGACCTGATCGACGATGGCTTCTTGCCGGTAAGCGTCCTTGAAAAGCTCGCCGGTCTCTTCTTCATCGACGATGCGTTCAAAACCTGAATCATCCATCTCCGGCAAATATCCGGAAACGACTATCGCGGAACCTTCGCCTGTTTCGTCATCTGAGCTTTCGGCAACTGGGGCGGCGGTTTGTTCGACCTCGGCATCCTTTCTGCCGCGGCCGCGCCTGCCGCGTCCTTTTTTCTCGGCGGGCCGGGCAGAGACGGGTTCCTCGGTCTCAACGGCGGCTACCGATTCGGCCAGCGGTTCGGCAAGGTCCTGTGCAGATTCCATCTGCTTTTCGCGCTCGATGCGTGAACGTTCGATGCGTTCGTTCGCCTCGCGTTTTGCGTCTTCCTGCGAACCTTTCTTGGATTTCTCCATTACAATGCGTTCGATCTCTTCTTCTTCATCGAAAAAGTCTGAGACGTAGAGAAACGCATCGCGTTCGAGGCCGATGGAAACGAATGCGGACTGCATTCCGGGCAAAACGCGCTGAACGCGGCCTTTATATATATTTCCGGCGATGCCGGAATTTTCCTCGCCGCGTTCGATATAAAATTCGGTTACGCGGCCGTTATCCAATATTGCGATCTTCTTTTCGCGTCCGTTGACGCTGATGATCATTTCCTTTGACATAAATTACTTGAATTCCTTAAAGAAAAAACTTTTTTTGGATGCTGCCTGAATTAAGGAAAGAGAAGAATGAGACCGACAGAGGATACAGAACCGCTTAACGCTGCACGATGGCAGCGGCGAAATTCGCGTTTAGTTTTACATTTGTGTCGTGGCTTTGACGGGGAGTGCCAAGCAGACAGGTTGTGTGATCTTTCACGCAGGAATCTCTATTAAACGGATCATCAGCATCATGCTGTCCGTTCTGAGGGAGCAGCCATCCTAAAAAAACCGGAAAGCGCTCAACCCCGAAACTATTTACGGCTGATCCAGCCTTAAAAAAAATCTCAAAATTCGTTTGCTTCTGTCTTGCTCCTTGCAAAACAGCTTCAGGCAAACTCTCGGAAAAAGTATAGACGAAAAATGCTCATTAGCAAATACCCGGAATAAAAAACTTTTATATAAGATCGTCTTGCAAGAGGTGATCGCGGCAAGAAAGATCACTTTCACGTTTCGGAAGAGTATCGGAGGCCTGGCGGCATAGCCGCTGCGTATCTTTGCGAAAACCATCCGGCGAAGCACAGCTTCGCCGCAGTGCGATAGGGCAAAGCCCGGGGAAATAGACAGAGAGACAAGGAGATAGGGAGACAGGGAGACAGGGAGACAGGGAGACAGGGAGAAGGGGAGTTGAGGAGGTAAAGCTCTAGAGGTAAGACTCACGACCAAATGACGGGATCGTTCAATGAAAATATTGCCACCTGCTTACGCCGGCGGTGCTGACAGGCATCTTCAGAGTCGATGCACAGGATTGTTAATTAAAAGTCCCGCGTTTACAATTAGATTTCACTTATGGATGTCTATTTTCAGCTTGTCACGGATGCCGAGACGGTAAAGACCGCGTGCGAAAAGCTTTCGGCGGATGAAACGCTTGGTTTTGACACGGAAACGACCGAGCTTGACCCTTATGACGGCGATCTGAGGCTTGTTCAGTTCAGTTCGGGCAAAGGTTCGGTGATCTTTGACATGCTGCCTTTTCGTGAAAAAGGCGGACTTCGGGAAAATGCCGATCTGGCGCCGCTGCGTGATCTGATAGCGAGCGAAAGACACACAAAGGTCGTTCATAATGCCAAATTTGACTCCAAATGGGTGCGGCATCATCTGGGATGCGAACTCGGCGGCGTCTTTGACACATATCTGGCAAGTTTGCTGATCGCCGCAGGCGAGACCGAGCGTCGGCATTCGCTGGCGGATGTTGCCCAATTTTTTACCGGAACCGAACTGGACAAAAGCCAGCAGGTCAGCGATTGGGCGTCGCCGGAGCTTTCGCAATCTCAGCTGGAATACGCCGCGCGCGATGCTGCCGTTCTGTTGCCGCTGCATCAGCAGATGGCTGACCGTTTGAAGGCGGACGATCTGGAACGCGTTGCCGGATTGGAGTTTGAGACGGTCGTTCCGGTCGCGGAAATGGAGCTGAACGGTTTTTTCCTTGATGAAGAGCGATGGCGTGAAAGGCTGACCGAGGTCAAGGCTGTCGTGGCACAAAAAGCAGAAGAGCTGCAAGATCTGCTGGCTGCCGGTGTTGCCCAGGCAACCCTGTTTGGCCGGACGGAGATAAACCTTGATTCACACACGCAGGTGATGGGCGCGCTTCTGAACCTTGGCATCCCGATGCCTGAAAGCACACGTGCATGGCAGCTCCAGCCGCTGGCCGAGAAATATCCGCCTGTGGCAAAGCTGCTCGAATATCGCGAAGTGCAAAAGGCCGCGACCAGCTTTGGCGAGAACATACTGGAATATGTCCGCTCTGATACGGGCCGTGTGCACGCAGATTTTCGCCAGATAGGTGCACCGACGGGACGCTTTTCCTGTTCGCACCCGAACCTTCAGCAGATACCGCACGAAACGAAATACCGCCGGTGCTTTCGCGCACCGGAAGGACGAAAGCTCGTCATTGCCGACTATTCGCAGATCGAGCTAAGGATACTGGCGGAATTTTCTGACGATGCGGCTTTCATTGAAGCATTTGTTTCCGGACAGGATTTTCACACGATGACCGCCGCACAGGTCTTTAAGGCAAAGCCCGAAGACGTTACGTCAGAGCAAAGGTCATTTGCCAAGCGTCTGAATTTCGGCATTGTTTACGGCGTTGGCGCTTCGCGGTTTGGGCTGATGACAGGGCTTTCGCAATCGGACGCAGAGAATACGATGCGGAAGTATTTCAGCACTTATCGAAAGCTGGATGAATATCTTCGCACATCAGCGGCAAAGGTTACTGATGAACGCATCGCCCGAACGGGATCAGGCAGAACGCTCAAGCTGCGGTTTGACGCTGCCAACCGGCAAGAGGTCGGCGCCGCACGGCGATATGGCGTGAACATGCCGATACAGGGAACGTCTGCGGATATTTTGAAGCGATCGCTGCGGCTTTTGCATGACGGCCTGCGGAACACTTCCGGCAAACTTGTGAACATTGTCCACGATGAGGTGATCGTTGAATGCGACGCTCAAGAGGCAGATGCGATAGCCGCAACGCTGGAAAGTTCAATGGTGCGCGCCGGCGAGGAATTTATAAATAAAGTGCCGGTAAAGGTAGATGTTGCCGTTTCGGACGAATGGACAAAATAAAAAGAGGCCATACGAAACAGCTAACACATGGTCAGTTCCGTGGCCTCAGCAGATCCGCTCTTTTCGGCGGCTTGCCGCTATGATGTGCGGCGAAACTTGTTTCGCCGTGAGCGTGTTCAATGTTCTGCGGGCTTGCCCGCGATCAGAATTCCATCGGCGGCAAGCCGCGGAGAATATATATAGAACCTGCGGAAAAGTAAAACTTTTCCGCACATCATAGCAGCAAGCTGCCATATAGTGATGGCGCGACCGGTCTCTAGGACGCGGCGGCCTCAGCTTCGGTAGAAGCAGGTGCGGAGGCAATGAACAATATCCTCGAGCAATTCTCACACGTGACAACGCTGTCCATTCGCTTTACCTCAAGCTGCATCTGCGGCCTGAGCGACATGAAACATGCCGAACACGAACCGTTAACGACCTCAGCCACGGCAACGCCGTCGCGGCTTCGCTGAACAAGACGGTTGTAAACCGATGCCAGATTGGCCGGCAGCGTAGTAAAGACCTCAGCACGCTTTTTCCCATCGCTTTCATATTCGGCACGTGCGGCTTCGAGTTCGGCATCAAATGCCGCGATGCCCTCAGCCCTTTTCGAATCCATCGTGCTTATCTCTTCGGCGCGTGAACTGAGTTCGCCCTCGATCTCTTCAAAAGTGGTGAGTTTTTCGACGATCTCACCCTCAAATGCGGCGATCTGCTTTTGCAGAGCGTCGGTTTCACGCATTGCCGTTTCATATTCTTTCTGGTTTTGTGCGTGTTTGAGGTTGCGGTCGGCCCTTTCGAGGTATGTCTTGTTCTCGGCGATCTTCTTGTCGAGTTCGCCCCTTTCGGCGATATTTACGTCGCGTCGGTTTTGTATCTCCCTAATGGAAAAAGCGTGCTGGTCGAACTCCTGTTCAATTTCAGCACGCTTTTCATCAGCCTTTTCGATAATGTTTTTTAATCTTCTGAGGTTAGTATCAGTCCTCTGAAGTTCTATTAATTTCTCTAGCTCTGCTCTCACTTTTATTAAATTCTCCCGTAAAAAACTGCCAATAGAAGATTTTAATACAAAAAGGACTAAAATTTAAAGTTGCTTAACACTTGTGTCATCTTCCGTGAAAGATCATTAGGTGGCGTTCGATGTCGGCTGAGGAAAAGGGCGAGGCCATTTTTTCTTCTATGATGACGGCCCAATCTACGGTTCCTTCCATGCGGTAAAGCCCCAGATCCATATTTGCTTTCGGCATTCCAAAATGTCTGATGCGTGCAAATGCCAGTGCTCCGCCGCGCATAAAACCGTCTGACGGCGTTCGCGTCCAACCTGCCTCGACCGCCAGACATCTAACCCCGCGTCGCACTTCGAGCCGGGTTCCGACGATGTTCGCCTTAAAGGCGGGGAAGCTGTGCGGGTCGATCCTTTCGATCTTTACGCTGTTCCCGTTGCGGAGCGGATCTGACGCGATGGTGACGACCTCGTTCATCAGCCACGAAACGGCGGTGCGGCGGATGGCGTCGTTCGATGAGCGAAGAGCAAGATAATCATGCACATCGGACCGGCCGGTGTTGCCGGCGGCCTCTTTTGCACGGGCAAGCAGAACTTCCCATTCGTTCTCCAATTCGCTCATAGCGAGAGGATAGATGCTAAAGGGGTCGAAAATCAATTTCGTGATAAAATATTCGTCTTTATGACAGTCGGCCATTCAATTTTTTCGGGCGGCATTTTAAGGAGCAGGTCAGCATTGTTAATGAGGTCGGCCCTTTTAATATTGCTTATCGCAGCATCATTTTCGTCCGTTCTTTCCCAGCCGCCTTCAAGGGGACGAGCAAGGGCTACACCGACACCAATTCCGTCGCCGACGCCAACAGAGGCCGAAAAGCTTGAGACGGCAGCGGCGATCACCGATCTTGCCGAAAGGATAAATCTGCTCTCTGTTTTTATCGCCGAACACCCTGCATCCGAAGAGCTGACAAAGGCCCGTGAAATGTTGACGGCGACGCGTGCCGCTCATGGCGAAGCGATGCTTGATGCCGGAAATGCTGATGCCGGGACGGATCTGATAAAACTCGCTTTTTCTGAAGCTCCGACGCCGTGGCATGACCGCCTATTTGCCGAGATAATCTCAAAACTTCCGACGACATTATATATGCGCGGCCAACGCGCCGAGGCTCTGGCAATGGCAGAGGCGATGGAAGCAAAACTTGGCAGCGATCCGGCAAAACTGGTCATGCTGGCGGGCTTTTATCTGGGCATAGAGAACGGCCCAAATGCGAAAAGGCTTGTTCAAAAGGCCATTTCGGAAGGAAACGATTCGGCTGACGCATACGTTGTTCTTGGTTTGGCGGAAAGGCTTTCTTTCGATATGGCCGCTTCTGAGAAAGCATATTCGGCGGCGATGGAAAGGCGGCCGGATTCGGGTCAGATCGTCAGCGCTTTGGCAGATGTCAGACGAGCGGCAGGAAAACCCGCTGAGGCAATCGATCTGTACAGACGTCTTCTTGCCAATGATCCCAACAATGCAGCCGCACGGACAGGCCTTGTGATGTCGCTGTACGAGGCGGGAAATACGGCAGAAGCTGAAGACGAATTTGAAAGGGCGGCAGCAGCCGATCCTTCAAATGTGCTTTTGTTTGCCTCGGCAGCATACCGGCAGGTCGTAGCCGGAAACGGCGAACGAGCTTCCGAACTTGCTTCACGGGCGATAGCCGCAAACCCACGTTACATCTGGTCTCACATCGCTCTGGCAAGGGCTTTGGCTCTTCAGGGCAAACCTGTCGATGCAGAGCGTGTTCTGCTTACCGCACGACGATACGGCAATTTTCCGACGCTTCAGTATGAGATCGCTCTCGCGCGTTCGAAAGCAGGCTTTTTCCGTGACGCTGCGGATGAACTGAGAAAAAGCTTTTCATTGAATGACGGTGTGATCGGGACACGTCTCGGCGGACAGACCTGGCGTGAGGCTGCGACATTTGGCGAACTGCTGGCAGGCGAAAGACAGGCGAGCCTTTTTGCATATCGCGGCCCTGATGATGGCGAGGATGCCGCAAGATTAGTGCAGCTGCTGGCATTTTCGAACGCGGTCGAGGCCTCAGAACCCGATGCGCAAACAGCCGTAGCGGCGGCCAGGACATTTGCGGCGGGCAGCGACAATATGCGTGTACATCGCCTGCTCTATACCGCGTCGAAACTGCTGAATTCGCGTATTGACCCCGATGCCGCACGCGAGCTTGCGCTTGAGGCTACGGGAGCAACCGATGCCGGACTTGCCGTTGCAGACCCGGCAGCGGCGGTGATGGCTGAAGCTCTTTATGACGGCAGACAGGCAGCCATTGCCCGTGATGAATATTTGCTGGTGCCTGAGGTGCCGAGGCAAACTCTGTCGGCTGTTCTTCGCGGCCGTATAGAGGAGCTGGCGGGACGCGGCTACCTAGAAAAAGGCGAACACGCGCAGGCGATCATCCGCTTTCGCCGGGCGCTGAGCGTTTTGCCGAAAGACAGCCTTTGGTGGCGAAATACAAAATGGGATCTGGGAAATTCGCTTGCCGCAGAGGGCAATGATAAAGAGGCACTTGAAAATTACATCGACTCTTATGAAACAGCCCGTCCCGACGCCATAAAATATGCCGTGATAGAAGGGCTCTATCAAAAGGTCAATGAAACGCTCGATGGCCTGGAGGCAAAGATCGGCCCTAACCCGATGCCGCGTGAGGATGAACAAAAAACGCCGGATGAGCAGGCGGTCGCAAGCAATGAGAACACAGTAGGCGAAAAGGCGAGTGACGTTCCTGAACCGACAGAAAAAACCGAAGATCTTCCGAAGGAAAACGAACCTGTAAAGAGTGACGAAGTTCCGAAAGAGGAAAATAAGCCTGAAAGAAAAGAAGAAATCCCTGTCGAAGAAGAAAAAAAAGAAGATCCGCCAAAGCCGACAGAGGAAACGAAAACCGAACCGGTAAAAACAGAAGAAACACCTAAGGAAGAACTGCCAAAAGAGGACGTTCCGAAAGATGAAAATAAGGAAGAACCAAAGCCTGTAGAGACCGAACCTGCCGAGGAGAAAAAAGACCCGGCTGATACAGAACCGATTCCTGCGGAAAAGAAAGACGAGGACAAACAGAAACCAAAGGAAGAGACACCTTTGCCAAAGGAAGAACCAAAGCAGGAAACTGAGGAACCGGCGGAAAAGAAAGCAGAGCCTGAACCGACCGCCGAAGATAATGAGATCGTCCGTCCGCGCGTCGTCAGTGACGCACCGGTCAATCACATCAATTTTGAGCCGTGTCTTATCACGTCAACACAGGACAACATCTCGATAATCAACAATGGCGGGAATTTGGGCATAATAATCGGCATTGACGGCGATGCCGAAGCGATGAAAGTAGTGTCCAGCAGTCCTGAAGATATCGAGGTAAAGGAGCAGACAAAAATTGCCGGAGCCTCACAACGTATCTTCTACATCGTCCGGTCAATAAGCACACGAACAGGCGAATTCACCGTTCTTTTTCAGGCTCCATGCGGCAAGAAAGAGGTGATCGTCAGGGTTCGCTGACGGTCTCGTTCTTTTCGCCGTGAGCTTGATCGCTTTGGGCAACTGCCATTGCCGCAAGAATGAGAAAGACAAATCCGTTCGAAGGCGTTCTTAGCGGAAAATCGAAAAAGCTGTGGATCAGGATGCCGAGAATACCTGCGAGAGACCCCGCAGCGATAGACGCTCTGAGCGGGCTGCCCCTGCCAAAGATCACCTTTAGCGAATTTCGAAACAGCAGAAAAATGAACGCAGCGACACAGGCAAAACCGATTATTCCCGAATCTGACAATGCCTGTAAATATTCGTTGTGAACATTCTGGAGCCGGTAGTAGCCCTTCCAGGTGTCATACTGTGTAAAGGCAATGCCGTATGTGTTATGGCCTGTGCCGATGACGGGTGAATCAAGAAAGATCTTTCCGGCGATGGCCCAAAAATGTGTCCTGCCATTTGTCAGGTCAGCGCTCTGTGTATCATCGCCAATGCCTCGTAAATAACCGTCACCTACACCCATAAAAGCAGCCAGGCCGAGGACGATGACGATGAACGCGGCTGCTCCGGCAAACATCGAAAGCCTTTTGCCGCGAGCCGCCGAGGCATCATCGCGTTCACTGCGTTTCCGCAATGCCGAGGCCGAAAGGAACACAAACAACGCCATGCCGATATAGCTGATCATTGCACCGCGCGAACCCGTGAAAACTATTGCCAGTAGCATTATCACAACGCCGATCCATAACAGCGGTTTTTTATCGCGCTTGATGCCGCCGCCTGCCAACAGCCCAAAGGCGATGCCGGAGATCATAACCATCAAAGCAGCAAAATGGTGCTGATTTATGAACGAACCAAATGGAACAGCCTGATATGCTTCTCTTATTCCGTAGATCGTGTCCGGGTTTGCCAGCCGTTGGGTTATTCCGAACATTGCCATCACCGGACCAAAGATCAACAGCACGACAGCCGCCGTCCGCAGCCGCTTGGTGGAACGGATGAAAACAAGAGCCATTGCAAAAAAGACGAGATAGAAAAGCAGGCGGATGGTGAAGAGCCGCGTCGCATACGGGTCAATGCTGAGAGCCGATGACGGTGCAACCGAGAGCAATTCGGGCGGAACGATGCCGCCGCCGAGCGGCAAAAGCTGTATGAACCCGATAAGAACCAGTCCTGCCAATGGCAGCTGTAAAAGAGATCTGGAATAAAAGAATCGGCCGCTTCGCCACGAACCGTATGCCCACAGGGCAGCCGTTATAGAAATGATAATGAAAACCAGAGCCTGAGCAGGCTGATCGACCGCTCCGAAACCGATGGTGGAACCAAGAGCTATCGCGAGCAGCAGAATAAAAACGCCGACCTCGGCCTTGCCGCCGGTCTGCATTTCTGTTTCCACTGATCTTGTTTCCCGTTCTTTCATTTCGTTCGTCTATTCGGCTGTGAGGCTGATGTCGTCCAACCATAACAGCCCGCCAACAGCACACTGAATGCCCGAACAACCCTCTCGCACAAACGATATCTGCACGCCGTCTGTGTCGTCAGGCACAGCAAAGTTCATGACAACACTTTCCCAGTCAGCCGAGCTTTCCTTTAGCGGATCGGACACGGCAAGCACTTTTTTGTCACCGAGGCCGATGACCTTCCAGACAAGCTTTGCCTTTGTCTTTAACTCGGAGCGGTAAAACACCTCAAGCCTGTATCGCTTGCCCGGTTCAACGGCGATCGTCTGGTAAGGGCTCCGAAATTTATCGCTGAGATTGCCAAAGGCAAAGACGATGCTGAAATTGCCTGAGCGGCGTGATCCATCCGTCGGGCTGATCTGCGGAGCATTGCCGTCAGGGAACGTCCAATCAAACAAGCTTGTTGCCCTGATATTTATCGGCGATTCAAAACCGCCGTTCGTCACCGTTGCCAGTGCGGGAATGGCATTGCCGTCCGTTCTGTCCGCCACGATCTTTAGGGCGTCTCGAAATCGTTTTCCGTCGATGAGAACTTTCAGCAGCGAGTTTGCGGCGGACTCTGCCTGCTCAGATCTTTTTTCTTCTGTGGAAAGTGAGTTCCATGTGGCGACCGCATCGTCATGACGGCCCGACGATGACAAAGTGCTTATCAGGGCGATCCGCGCCTGAGGCAGATCGCCAAGAGCTTTCTGGATCTCATCGACATTGCCGTTGAGTATGTTCCAAAGAACGCCAACTGCGGGAGCCGTGTATTTGGGATCGCTGTGAACCGCTTTTCTTATCTCCGCAAAGCCCTCGTCATATCTGCCCTGGCGAAGCAGATTGTTGCCGATCGCCCATTGGACCGAGGAATAATTAGGAGCCAGCAGGGACGCAAACCGAAGAGCTTCCTCGCCGTCCTTTGCTTCGCCGCTGCGTTCGCGTAGGCGCCCGACCTCAAGCCAAATAAGGTAATTGTGCGGCGACAGGGCGGCAGAGTTCTCAAAATGTGTCAGGGCAAGATCGTAGTTTTCGATGCCGAACGTTTCAGACCGCATGATGCCTGCGGCAAAATGCGTCTGCGGGTCGCCGGGAGCCAGACCTATCGCATACTCAGCTTCTTCGGGCAATTCTGCCTGAAGAGCAACTGCACGGCCTGCCGCCCATTTCAATGTCAGAAACGACAGAATAAGCAGCAGCAACGGCACGGCAACCACGCCGGCGAGCCGAATTTTGGGTTTGATGTTTATTACGGAAACCGACACAAATTATCAGGGCTTAATCCAGCTCTACGGTCTCAATGCGAAACTCAGCCTTTTTAAGCGTTATGTTCAAGCCGCGGCAGATCTCTTTCAGTTCCTCAAGCTTTTCATCCTCGGCATTTCTGAAAGAGACCAGCATCTCGCTTATCTCCATTTTCTCACACAGCTTGCTGATGTCGTCATCGCTCGAATAAACCTTTAACCCGCTGATGACCTTGCCCTGTTTTAAAGGATCGTCGTCAACAAAGCAGACCGGCTGATAACCAAGCTCGGAATTATTGCGAAGTTCACGAAGAACCATCTCGCCGCCGTCGCCCGCTCCGTAAATAAGAACGCGGCGTGTTCTTTCGCCGCCGGAACCGGGCAGCATTTCGCGAATAAGACGAAATGTGAGACGGCTGCCGAAGACCGCAAGCAGCAGGAGCAGGCCGTCAACCACAAAGACCGTTCTTGAAAAACCCTCGAACCGCCACAAGAGCAAGATCGCGAAAACGCACAATGCCGAGGCAAGTACAACGCCTCTGGTAAAGATGATCAGGTCAGAAAGCCCTGTGTATCGCCACAGGCCGCGATAGACGCCGGAGATGAGAAAAGCGAAAAGCTTTAGTATGACGATCAGCGGAAGAGATTTGCTGAAAACGGGCCATTCACCGCTGGATTCGATAGGGCCAAAGATAATGACGTACGAGGCGTAATAGCAGACCGTTATCAGGATCAGATCAAGAAACACCTCAAAGATCCGCCGTTTGTGAGAAACGTCAACCAAAAACGCGAACATAGCGTTGTTCTTTGAAGCAAGCTCCTCTTCGGCCTGATCGTAAACGCGGACCTTTGAAAGATAGACGCCTATAAGGGAAAGAGCGACGGTGAACGTGGCGATAAGGGCGAGGCTCTGCGTTACGCGAAGCCTGCTTACGAACAGAGCGAGAACGCCAGCGGATATGGCGAAACCATAGATCATCAGCACAGCCGAACGTTCTGACAGCCCGAGTGCTACCAGCCGGTGAGACGTATGGTCGCGTCCGCCCTGCGATGCCTTTCTTCCCCAAAGTTTTCTAAGGATCGTTACAAAGGTCGTGTCGAATATCGGGACAAAAAGTATCAGCACGGGAACGGCGAGTATCGTGAAAATGCCGCGCGAACGCCCGCCGCCGACATCGCTCAGCAAAACAGAGCTGGCGAGAAAGAACCCGACGAACATCGACCCGCAATCGCCCATAAAGATGGACGCCGGATTAAAATTGAATACAAGAAAGCCGAGCAGAGCGCCGATAAAGATGGATATCAGCAAAGCGTCAGAGATCTGGCCGTGATTCCAAAAACCGACGGCGAGTGATATTGCCGCGATGGCCGCTATGCCTGCTGCCAGGCCGTCCATATTGTCCAAAAGATTGATCGCGTTGGTTATTGCGACAACCCAGAAAACAGTTATTGCGGAATCGATCACCTCAGAACCGGTCAGCGGCAGACGCAGGCCAAACCCGACTATCACGAGAGCTCCGATAAGCTGCCCGACAAGCTTTTGATAAGGCTTTATATCAAGCAGGTCGTCTATCAGGCCGATAAAAAAGAGAAACGTGCTGCCGCCGAGAATGACGAGCGAATCGGTGTTTTTTGGCGTAAGAAATGCGAAAAGAACAGCGACGGTGAGAAAGATAGCAACACCGCCGAGCATGGCGGTCGGGCGTTTGTGCCAGCGGTCGGATTTTGGTTTTGCGACCTGGCCGATCTTGTGTGCGAAAGCACGAACGGCGAATGTAAAACCTATCGAGACAGCAATGGCAAGCCCGCAAACGAATATCGGATTTTGAACAAGTTCCTGCATTTACATCTTCAGGCGAAAACAGCCTTACTTTTCGGCCAGAGAATCATAAAGCCTTGAAATATCATTTATCAGCCTGTCTTTGGAATAATTTTCGATAACGAAAGCGCGGGCGTTATCAGCAAGCGTTTCTCGTAATCTTTCATTTTTTTCCAGATAACGCAAGCCCTTGGCAAACCCTTCGGCTTCGCCGGAGGCAACGCCAATGCCTCTTTCACAAATATTGAAGCCATCTCTTTCCTCTACGATCTCGCCTAAAAGGTCAGTGACGCCGCCAACGGTCGTCGAAATTACAGGCCTTCCGGCTGCCATTGCTTCTATCAGCGAAAGCGGCGTTCCCTCATTCAGCGAGGTCAGAGCCACTACGTCACAATCAGCATAGACGGACGCTGTTTCCTCGACGTTACCGATAAATGTGACGTTCTTATCGAGGGCCAGATCAAGAACCGTTCTTTCAAGGCTTTCGCGGAGGCTGCCGCTGCCGGCAATGGTCAATTCAGGTTCGACGGCTTCGCTGTAAAATTCTTTATATTTCGCCACAGCTTTCAGCAGCATCGGTAAGTTCTTTATCTCCGTCAAACGGCCGACAAAAGCAATGATGAGGCCGCGTTCGGAAAGCGGCTGAGGCGAGGGAACTTTTTTGAACGGATCAAGGTCAATGCCCAACTGGATGACTTCGAATTGATCTCTGCTGCCGACGCTGAATGTTCCGTTTATTTCCTCAAGCTGCTGCTGAGAGATGACGATGATCTTGTCTGTGGCAAAACGGGCAAGCGTTCTTTCTATAAAAAGGAATAACCTGGTCTTTGCCTGTCCGTAGTAGCTGTGAAATACGTGTCCGTGAAATGTGTGAACAACGTGGACGCGACGCGGGCGACCGACGAGAACACTAGGCGTAAACCATTTATACGCAAAAGCGGCGACACGGCCGACCGTTCCCGCTTTGGCCGTATGTGTATGAACGACATCCGGTGAGAATCGCCGCAATTCACGATATACCTTGAATAAAGAGATGATGTCACGCGGTGACAACTCGCGGCTCATTTCGCGAATGTAGGTAGGTGTTACCCCAAGCTGTTCCGCAAGATATGCCATATCCTCTTCGCCGGGCGGAACAGTTCCGGCTACCAATCGCGATCTGAACCTGTCATTGTCCAGACCTTTCGTTAGCCACAGCACATGACGCGCCGGGCCACCGACGTTAAGGCGTGCGATCATGCGAAGGACGTTCATCAGCTATATGGTCAACTTGGATTAGGGGCAAAAAGGTCTTTATTGACGGTCAATGAATCTGCGGAACCAAAGCTCCATCATCAGAAGCGTCCATATCTGTGCCGTGTTGTCACGTTCTGCGGAAATATGGTCGTTAATGTAACGCTCTACGGCTGCCGGTTGAACTATGCCTCGCTTTGCGGCGGTTTCAGAAAGCAGAACATCTCGAACAAAATCTTTCATCTCGCCGCGGAACCAACGACCGATCGGCACACCGAATCCCATCTTTTGCCTGTAGATAACCTCTGGCGGAACCAGCCGCGATGCGATCTTTTTCAGCAAATATTTTGTTTTTAAGCCTTTAATTTTAAGGTTTGCGGGAAGTGTTGCCGCAAACTCGATGAGATTATGGTCGAGGAAAGGCGACCTCGCCTCCAGCGAATTTGCCATTGAAGCAATATCGACCTTCACCAAAAGATCATCAGGCAGATATGTCATTTGATCTACCAAGAGCGTTGTATCAACTATGCCCGATCCGTTTGCCTTGGCAAACCATTTTTCGAGGAACATCAAAGCATCTGCATCGGTAAGGGTCTCAGCAAACTCACCCGTATAAAGGCCAGCCTTTGCATCGGGTTTGAATGCTGACATCCAACCCTGATAACGCTGCGGCGGAGTGCCTTGTGCGGACGCAATGAATTTTTTGATATCACGCGAAAATGTTCGCCTTTTTTCGGAAGTAGGCAGAAGGCTTGCCGGAAATTCAATAAACGGCTGTCTAAGGAAACCCGGAAAGCGACGATATACGGAAGCAAGCTTCATTGCCAGATAGCGGTCATATCCGGCAAAGCTCTCGTCGCCGCCGTCACCGTTCAGAGCAACGGTGACGTGCTTTCTGGTCTCGCGTGATACGTAATAGGTCGGTATCGCGCTTGAATCGGCATACGGCTCGCCATAATGCTCTATCAGCGTCGGCAAGATCTCAAGAGCATCCGGCCGAACGATGAATTCGTTGTATTCTGCCCCTACGTGTTCCGCAACGCGACGTGCATATTTCAGTTCGCTGAAATCTTCATCCTCAAATCCGATCGAAAATGTCTTGACCGGTTTAGAGCTTTCCTGTGCCATCAAGGCAACCACCGTAGAAGAATCAACTCCTCCGGAAAGAAACGCTCCGAGCGGGACATCAGAGATCATCCTGAGTTTTGTGGACTCGCGCAAGATCCGCGTAGTCTCTTCGATCGCTTCTTCTTCCGAGATCTTTATCTTTTTAGAAAAATCAGGCAGCCAATAGCGACTTGTCTCTATTTGCCCGGCTTTCCATTTCAGCCAATGTCCGGGTTCGAGCTTGCGGATCTGTTTGAACGCCGTCAGCGGAGCCGGAACGCAAAGATATGATAGATAGGCATCTATGGCCTCGCTATCGACCTCGCGGGAAATGTCAGGATGTTCAAGGAGGGCTCGAAACTCAGAACCAAATATTAGATTTCCGTTAGGCTGATGAGAGTAGAGAAGCGGCTTTTTCCCGACGCGGTCTCGAGCGATGAAAAGTTCTTTCTCAGTCTCGTCCCAGATGGCAAATGCGAACATGCCTCTTAGGAATCTAAGACAATCGGCGCCGTATCTATCATAAAGGTGTACGATCGCCTCGGTATCCGAATTTGTATAGAACCTATGTCCGTCTTTTTCCAGGTCTTTTCTTAATTCCTGGTAGTTATAGATCTCTCCGTTAAAGACTATCCATTTTGTACGGTCAGCGTTGTGAATAGGCTGCTTTCCGCTGGAAAGGTCGATGATCGAGAGGCGACGCATCGCAAGGCCGACATTCTCATTAACATAAAAACCGTCATCGTCCGGGCCGCGATGAAGTATCGCCCGGTTCATTCCTTCCAGCACATCTCTACTGACGCTGCCGGAGCTGTTAACTATCCCAACTATTCCGCACATGATAAAAGTCTAATTGTAACTGATTGTTTATCTGAGGTCTTGTTAGGCAGACAGAGATTAACGGTTTTAAGTATGAAGATGTGAGCCATGGACAAGCTGAGCTTGTTCATTCTGTATTATTCTGCGATTTTCACGCCGTTCTTTGACAAGTGTCCACCCGACAGCAGCGATCATAAAAAGAAATACTTGTATCTGAATTCGCTGGCGATAGATCATTCCTGTATTTCCCTGAAAAAGGGAGTATGCCAGCGAGAGCATCAGCACAAAGAGCAATATCGGCAGGGCATCTCTTAAACGATATCTGAATGTATATACCAACCCCATTACAATAAAAGGTATGGTAGCCCACCATATCAGCAGATCGGGCAGCGTAATGAACTGGTGAATGCTCTTAAATTCCCAAGGGAACGGCGAAAACATCAGATAAGTAAGCCCTACAGGCATTGCCATGACCGCGCCTCCGGTGGTGGAAACATCTATGTCATCTCCAAAACCGGATCCTGCATCTCGTGAGAGAGCGTCGCGTGTCATCTGAATGCGTTCGAGTTGGCCATATTCACTAAGATTCAGGCTGGCCGTTCTCATCACGCCAAAATACGTCAGTCCGAACGCTATAACAATAAGAGCAGCAGTTCGTCTGAACATGGAATTATTAGTTGTGCCCGAACCAACAACGAAGCTCCCTGCTACAGCAGCCGCGATCATATAAAATATATAGAATCGCAACGCCATGACGCCTGCCATCGTTCCCATCAGCAAGACGACATCCAGCCAGTTGAATCGCTCCTGCAACCGCATGACCAAATAGATGGCAAGGACAAGCAAAAATGCAATAAGCCCGTCTTTCAACAGCTGACCTGACCACAAAATAAAAGCCGGAACAACAGCCAAAGCTATCGCAGTATATTTTGCTACATCACGATTCTTAAATATCTTCAACGAACACAGATACGCCAATGGAGGCGTCGCAGCCCCAAATACAGCACACGCCGACTGCGCCGCAAATATATTCGGCCCGATAACGTAATACAAAATGGCAACTAGGAAGTTCATTCCCCAGTTCGAATTGCGTTCCATAGCCAGCCTTGTCAACGGGTCATTATAAACAACCAACCCGTGCCAATATTCTGCAATACGACTTCCGAGCATATCGTATCCCTTGGCATCACCACCGGCCAACATCCTCAGGTCTAACACCTCAAGAGCAATACCCAAGAGCAACCTTAACGACAATGCAATAAGAAACAGATCGACAATGAATCTCTTGTCTTGATTGGGCGTCAGCTTATGAAGAATAAAGATGCATGGTATGGACAAAATAACGACAAGAAAGAATGAGACCGCGCCGTTGGGGTAGTTGACAAGAACCATAGCAACGGCAACCAGAATACTTAAAACTACAGCAAGACTTTTCATTCTTAGAATGTGTAAGCCGAACTAACGAAAATCCTAGTTCGATTCTGTGTTATTTTGCCCACTGACTAATGAGGCGGCAAAGCCTTGCAGAAGCCAAGCCGCCAGATAGTAAAGCGTTGCGGCAACTGGTAAAGGCGAAGAGAACAAAATAGTGATGAAAACACTCAATGGCAATATACTAGCATAATAAAGCATCTTGAATTTTGCCGCCTCTCGATTCTTGAGTGTCACGAGGCCTTTGCTTGCACCGTAAGATAATAGCCGGAACAGAGAGTAGTTAAATATTACGACAGGTAGCAATATGAGCAGAGCATCTTTCTGTATCAAAAAGACGAAAGGAGCAAAAAACCGAAATATCGAAAGAACAGTAAACGTCGGAAGACGATATTGGTTTGCGAGGTAGTTATGAAAAAAGAAGCTCACCGACAATGAGACATAAAAGGCCCACCAAAGTGTGTCGTTAAATAACTCAAGTGCCCATGTTATGAGGAGGAAGAATGCGATACGAGAAGCGATCAAAGCCAATAAGCCGGCATTGTTCAATGAAACTTCCTTCGATCGTCCCCGCGGATCGTGTTCTTTTTTCTCTGCGATAAAATCATTCGTCAGATATCCGATCTCATAAATGCTTATAAAGGCTAGGTAGTAAAGCCCTAGCCTGACAGCTGTATCTGCCGATAACCCGGAGAAGTAGGCAACGATCATCACCGCCGGCAGCCATTCGATCACCACGTGGTAAACAAAGATCTGCAGCCCTTTGACCCTGGATGCCGCAAAGTATGTGAACGGAAGAAAATATTTGAAAAATGCGATCATTGTTTTAGATCGATCACCTCGACATTCTGATCTTTCCAAAACTGTGAGGCTCGGTCTGAGTATGAAATGGCGATCGCCTTTTGAGCAGCCGCCAGCAAACTTGCATCACTCAGATTGTCTGAAACGGCTAGAGCGACCTCATCATCAGGGAATCTTTCCCGGATGTTCCCGATCTTTATGCCCTGAACCTCGTGAGAGATCTTTCCCGATATGTGATCGTCCAACACCTCAAGTTCTGTACATAAATATTTGTCAGCTCCTATCCCTTCAGCAACTGCCTTCACGACAGGTTCTATGCTCGACGAACAAAGTAATATTACATGTCCTGCTTTTCTGGCGTCATGCATCAATGCATGCGAAACAGAAATTTTCTTATCAGATAAAAATTCTTGATAAAATTTGCTCGCAAGTTTTTCAACCTCTTGTGAACTCATTCCGCCGAGCAGACCAATGTTAAGTGATTTATGAATATCCTTGCCGCTTAAACGCGACATTACCAAGAGCAGCCAGAAAAGAGGTGAAATACGGGCGTTAAAAATATGAAAGATAGATCTACGGATACCCGACATCTTGTTATCCGCCGCGAACCGGACGAAATCATGTGTAGTATTGGAAAAGTAGAGCGTATCACAAACATCAAAAACGGCTAGCGAGCCTCCCGCTAGGTCTTCACCAGTGATATTTGTATTTTCTGTTCTCGTCATGATCGGCCTAAGGCAAGGTTAACTTTTACCTCTTATAGCAGCTTCATAAGAGGGAATTATAGTCTCAAGACCAAATCTCTCTAGACAATCATCAATTAGCTGGCGAGAATTTATCGAAGCCGAAGCATCAATAGCCCTTACCATAGTATTTGCCAGCGAATCTGCATCTTCTGAACTGGCAAACCATCCATTCTGCCCTTCAACGATAACTTCTCTGTTTGCTCCCGGACAATCCGTTACTACCGCAGGAGTTCCGCAGGCGAGAGATTCTATCAACACATTCGAAAACCCCTCATATCGCGATGGTAAAACAAAACAATCCGCGGCCTTCATGAATGATTGCGGCTCATCGGTAAAACCGGGCAATGATACACTGTCCGAAACCCCCAATGTTCTTGCGAGACCTTCTAGATCACCACGCTCTTTTCCCTCACCCAAAATTGTGAGAAAAACCTGATCACGCTGAAGTCGAACCTGTGCAAATGCGTTGATTAAAATGTCGAAACCTTTTTCGTAAGAAAGACGCCCGGCGGCAAGAAAATGAAATACGCCTTCATTTTTATTCTTCAGATGCTCTTCAGATATGGTTGCAGCCATCACATCGGAATCAACAGGATTGTATATTGTTACGAGTTTTTCTAATGGAACGCTGAAATTCTCGGCTAGATCACTATGCATAAAATTGCTTTGGCAGATGATCTGATCGACCTGTTTATAGATGGTCTTATATATAGTCCTGTAAATATTGGCCTTTGTTTTGCTGAGGCGTTCAACATCTTTTAGGAATGCCGACGGAGAACTTCCTTCTCTTAAGACAACGCGGGTCTTTCTGTCAATAAATGGCTTGGCGGCTGCTACTGCAAAGTTCATCCCCAATGTTGAATAAACAGTATGCGGCCTCAATTTCCGTATCAGGCGAACAAGCGGAAATACCGCGCTTCTTGCCCTTTCTGAACCCAAAATATGCACCGTCGTGTCTTTAGGTATCTCATTCAGAAACTCACCCGTTCTTGAGCCAAGAGCCAGATGCAACTCAAATTCATTTCGGGACAGATGTTTGATCAGCGTTGTGGTAACCTTTTCAGCACCACCGCCCGCCATTGAAGGCAACACAAAAAGAACGACCTTTTTGCCGCTCGAACCAAGATCGCTGATTGTATCTGCAGAATTACTCACTTGGTCAGCTGTGTTTTAGTGCCTTTAAGGCAAAGACCTATCCCCTTTGTTCTATGAATATCCTCAACACCTGAAACCGTGAGAACAGCCTCTATCTCGTCCTGGGTTTGCGGCATGTCATATGCCGGGGCAAACATATCAAATGTGTCCATGATCGCCCACTGGTATCTTTCAGAAATTGAAAGGTTTGGAGCGCTGCCGGAGTTAACGCCGACATAATTGGAAACCGGTAGCAAAAATCTAAATATCTTTCCGAGATACGGCACCCTGAAAAGTACTTCTGATGCGACAAACCCGAGAGGCATAAATAGTTTTATGGTTCTAAGAAGCGCTGTGTGGCTCATACGAGTAGTAATTGGACGCAAAAGATACTTGGAATACCACAATGTCCACTTCCGATTTTCATATATGAACAGTCCGATCATGCCGCCCGGCTTTATCATTCTTGCCACGCACTCAACTGTTTTTTTCGGATCGGGTGTGTGCTGGACGACACCTATTGAATAAGCTCCGTCGAACGTGCCATCCTTAAAAGGAAGCTCATAAATGCTTGCCTGAACAAAATGAATATTCTCCTTAGTGCTAAAGTTCTTTGCCGAGGCATCAATTGCCGAACTGAGGTCAATACCAATTACATTGGCTGCCTCTTCGGCAGCGACCTCAAGAAAGCGTCCTGCACCGCAGCCGGCATCCAAGATCACCTTTCCCTCTAGCCATTCGGGTTCCCACTCAGTAACACTATAAAAGCGGTCTTTTGAAATGGTCGAACCATTGACGGAATCCAACTGCTCTGTCCTGAATTTATTCCATTGCAGTCCGAAGGATGACGCGTAGTTTTCGACCGGCACAAATCTTGGAATACCGTTGATAATCGGAAATGTCGCGGCACACGCTGTGCATTCAAGCCCGCCGTCCTCAATATCAAAATCTCCCGAGTAATCGTCTAAAAGCCGTAAGGAGGACTTGCATTTAGGACACACCAAAATATCTAACAAAAAATTGTCCATTAGTTATTATAGGTTCGTAATAATAGGAGGTTATCTGAACTCAGGCAAAAGCCATAGTTATGAAAAAATAGGAGATTAACTACTTCTCCAATAGCTTCTTCACCTCTCCAACCAATATAGAAGCTTGATTTTCACGGGTGAATTCGTTTATGAGAGCTTCCTTTCCATAATATTTCAAAAAACCATTCTCTTTCCATTCGGCATACCATTCATTCATTATCTGAGCGAACTCCTCTGGCGAATCGGCAAGTTTGCCCGCGTTTGTGTATGTTAATATTCTTTCAAGTTCATCGTTGTCATTTGGGGCAATAAGGATGTTTCTTTTTGCCGCAAGATATTCATAGATCTTCCCTGAGGCAATACCTTTGTATCCTTTCCAGCCAATATAAAAAAGCACATCTGAGGAGGCCATTTTCCTCAAGGCATCTTTTCTAGGAACTCTAGAAATAAAAGAGGTGAATTCTTTAGGTATAGATTTTTCTAACATCTGAGCAACCTCAGGAAATTGGTTTACACCTACAAATTCAACCGAGATCTCATCGGACTTCTTATCCGACAGAAACTTACGCATCCCTTGAATCAATACATCAAACTCTTGGTGCGGATAAAGAGAGCCAACTACAGAAAAAATGAATTTTCTTTTGTTCTCATAAGTAGTGATATTTTGGAAAAGATCTTTCTCAAAGCCATTAGCGGCCACAACGGTCGATTTTTGTGGTGCTACCAAACGTACGTGATCAAGAACGCCGTTAGTAACGGCAGATATTAAAGAAGCCTTTTTCAACCAGCGTCGCATATAAAAACGAGAAATATAATAGTTGATCTTTTCAGAGACAGTTTTTTTACTTGAAGAGCTGAGATATTTGTTGCTCCACAGATCTCGAAAATCTACTACAAGAGGCATTGAGAACTCTTTGCTTAAGCGATAACCTACCCATGCCTGAACAAAAGGATTTAATGTTACTAGGATACAATCGATTTTTTCAGTTCTAATGTATTCTCTCAAGTATGGTAGAAATTCACTTGCATCGTTATGCACTTCAAGTCGTCCGAAAAACACCTTCCTAGAAAGAACCATAAGGTCTCGTATGAATGGGAATTCAGACAGTTTTTCAGAAAACATGGAGAATCGAGCCATATAAGGCATTTGTAGGATCGTATGTGACGGTGTCTTTGTAATAGTTACAGGGGTTTTAACAGGAGTTTCTGTATCTGCAAGAGTTTCAGTTCCTAGCCAGTGTCTTGTAGCCACTATTGGATGGATGCCTTCTTTGATAAAGGCTTCAACCCAGCTCTGGGGTCGATGAGACGCTATAACATTAAAGGGCGGGTAGGAGTAAGCAATTATTAATACTTTATGTAAATGGGATCTTTCGGTACTCACCTTGGTTGCCTACAAAATGTTTGAATTCTGAATTTAATGTCGATGAAAAATTAACTTCTAGCATACCGAAAGCTGAGGGCTAAATACAGGATGTAGAAGAGAGAATAGCTCATCACATATAAGAGTAAAGAGGCCTCAACGGTTCTGTAAAAGTAAAAACCTAATATAAAAGGCACGAAAGAGCATAATAGCAGAATGGTCTGGCCGATGAGATTTTGGCGTTGTTTATTTGCGATGTAGAAGACATAGGTTACGGGGCTGATGCAGAAGCGGAGAAAGAAAAGGACGGCGAGGATGCGTGAGTATTCGCCGGCGGTTCGCCATTCTTCTCCAAGGACAAAGGCAAAAAGCCACGGCCCGAAAAGCAAAACCGTGACCAATGGGAAAAGGCCGATGGCGGCAAGCGTAAGAAAAGTTTTTACCAAGATCGGGCGGCAGTTTCCGTGTTTGTGATAGTCTTCGGTCGCGCGTTGGCGAAAGACCTCGCCCATTGCCGTGCCGATCAGCAACGCCGGCATCCCGAGCAGGCGGTTGCTCATATTGAAATGGCCGACAGGCTCAGTTCCGGCAAAACGCCCAAGCATAAATACCGGCAGTTGTATGGCGGCTGTGTTTGACAGCGTTGCGGGCAGTTCAAAAAGAGGGAAATCCTTGAAATCTTTAATAAGTTTCAAGGCTCTCTCCATTACCATCGGGCCGCTGCGAAATTTTCTGCTCTCATAATGCAAAAAAAGTACGGCCGCAACCTGTCCTATCAGAAGCCCGGCAAATAAGCCCAAAAATGTTCTATTTACCAGAAACGCCCATGTCAGCGAAACTGATGCGGTGACTATGGCAGCTATAACCTTGTTTGCGGAAATAGAGCGAAAACTTTTGTTTCGATTGAGCCAGATACTGTTTACTTCCATCAGCCCGGAAAGGAAAATTGCAGGAACGATCAGCAGAAACGACAGCCCGAGCCCGTTCGAAGCAAACCATTCCTGTAAACTGAAATAGGCAGCACCA
>JAHBSH010000015.1 GCA_019639215.1 Acidobacteriota bacterium | reverse complement strand
GCAAGGCTCGATAGAACTAAAAGATGATGATCTTCTTGTCGGGTTTACTGATGGTATTTCTGAGGCAATGAACTCTAACGAAGAAGAATGGGGCGAAGAAGCTATGCTTGAAGAATTGAAAAAGCTAAAGAACAGACCAGCCAGAGAAGTGTTGAAAGAGATCGTCGCATCTGCCGACCGTTTTGCAGACGGTGCGAAACAGCACGATGATATGACAATGGTCGTTATTCGCGTCACAAACTGAATTGTCGTATCATTCTAATAACAACCAAAAAACAAAATACAATTATGAGATATTCAATATTTTTTACTTTTACACTAGCTATAACTGCGCTTCTTTCAGCCTGTGGAGGATCGACAGAGGCTCCACACAACGCGGACGATCATTCAAAGGTCGATCACTCAAAGATGGACCATTCTAAAATGGATCACTCAACCATGGATCATTCGCAGATGCAAAGCTCGCCGGGTGCCGCTGATGCTCCATACGATCTTCAGTTCATTGATACGATGATCGCTCATCACGAGGGAGCCGTAGAAATGGCAAAACTCGCTGAGACGAATGGTACCAATGAGCAGTTCAAGAAATTGGCAAAAGCGATGGTCGAGGCACAGGAACGAGAGATAACTCAAATGAAGAGATGGCGATCTGATTGGTTCAAGGACGCGAAGCCGGCAATAAACATGGACTTTCCCGGAATGAGAGAAGGAATGAAAGGGATGGACATGAAAAAGCTTGGTGAAGTGAAAGGAGCTGATTTTGACAAGGAGTTTATCAGGCAGATGATCCCGCACCATGAAGGGGCTGTATTAATGTCGGAAGATCTGATAGGCAAGACCGGTGATAAAGCCGCAAAGCCGGATCTAAAGAAACTGGCTGAGACCATTGTTAAAGATCAAAAGGGCGAGATCGAGTATATGAAGAAATTGCTTGACGATTGGAAGTAAAGTTATTTGTTCATAGATCGCAGAGCCTCCCCAAACGGGCAAGGCCTATGTTCCAGTGTGCAAATTCCGTGTTGGCCAAAGATTATCTAATATAGTCAAGGCTGACACGGAATTTCATTTATCAACCAAAATCTTCACAAACTTGACTTAATTTACTTCAGGATTTTTAGCGGAGTCACAAGACTTTTCATGCTGAATTGATTTCATACACTCTTCGCCATCGTGTCGATCATTTGCCGCTCTATATATATTCTTCGTATTAAAATCCTACACATATTGCGTCGGTCGAATTTTAGAACTCCGGGCATGCCTAGCTAAGTGTCATATTTGCTTGATTTACAGGCTTTGGCACGTTCATTGCAGTTTTATATATGCACAGCGAAAGGTAAAGGGCGGTTGAACTTAAAGGAGGCTCAAGTGGCTAAGGAAGTAATCACCGTAGAAGGAGAAGATGTAATTGTTAGAAGCGACACAGCGAAGGCTTTTCGTGCTGTACGCTGGATGGTACTAAGTTTGGCAGCTTTCATATTAATAATGTTGGTACTTATTTTTGCCGGATTGATAGATCTTAACACTGAAAATACGCCATCGACCGTGCCGGCAGAAAATGCCCCGGAAAGGAGCGTTCCTTGAAAATATAAGATGGTTTTTGATTTACAATTCACGCAATGACAAGGGGGAAATGATAGTAAAAAGTGAATTGCTGGCCGTGTCGAACACGGCATTGGGCACCCGGAGTTTGGGTGTCCTTATTTATTTTGAGCTTTTATGGACTGATTGCATCCTAATGCTTTTCCAGGTTTTTTGCTAACCTAATAGACATGCTAGTTTTGGGTGTGGAAAGTTCTTGTGATGAAACGGCTGCGGCGGTTGTTCGTAATGGCCGAGAGATGTTGTCTTCCGTCATTCACTCACAGATCGAACTACACGCAACCTATGGCGGTGTTGTGCCGGAGCTCGCCTCGCGTGAGCATTTATCCCGTATCGAACCTATAGTTCGAGAGGCTCTTGATAAGGCCGGAGTTGATCTATCACAGATCGACGCCATAGCAGTAACACAGGGGCCGGGACTTGTCGGCTCATTGCTCGTAGGAGTTTGTTATGCCAAATCACTCGCATTGGGACTGGGAATACCGGTCATTGGTGTCAACCACATAGAGGGGCACGTTTACTCTGTGGTGTTCGAAAATCCTCCGATAAAATATCCGGCCTTAGCACTTATTGTCTCCGGCGGACATACAAACCTTTTTTTTGTTCCCGAAGAAGGAAAGTACAAAGTTATTTCCCGAACACGCGACGATGCGGCGGGCGAAGCCTTTGACAAGGTAGCTAAAATGATGAGACTTGGTTATCCTGGCGGTCCTGCGATAGAAACGCTCGCGTTGAAAGGCGATAAGAACAAAATAAGATTTACTAGAGCCAAGATATCTGACGGCCGGCCGGATTTTAGTTTTAGCGGGCTGAAGACAGCTGTTGCGCGCTATATATCTGAAAATCCTATAACTGATGATCAAGACAAAGCAGACCTGGCAGCCGCTTTTCAGTATAGTGTCGTGCAAACACTTGTTGACACAATGGAGCGGCAAGCACAGGAACTGAACCCTGGAACGCTCATCGTTGCGGGTGGTGTCGCCTGCAATCTAGCTTTACGTGAATCAGCCGAAAAAGCTGCCCTAAGACTCGGCCTCCCGGTTTATTTTCCTTCTAAACATCTTTCAACCGATAACGCGGCGATGATAGCGGCGGCGGGCTCGTATTACCTTTCAAAAGGGGAGAAGTCTGATCTTCAAATGACAGCTGATGTCACCTTGCGGCTCCAGAACATAGATACGGAAACCAATTTGACAGGAAAGCGAAAGCGGTACAGGACATAAATGTAAGTATTGCAAATTGTCATCGCCCAAAGTTATACTTTACCCGCGTCAATATGCCAGTATAATTTTCGAGATATTGATCACGCCTTGTGCCATTTACGTACGGTGAGCTGTACGTATCCGTGATGAGCAGATTTCTATTGTCAGAATAGATCTGATTGAAATACTGCCTGCGTTTTGGGACTAATGTCCATTAGGAGAACTATGAGGTTAAAAACTATCGTTTCTGCTTTTGTTTCCGTTATTGTTTTTGCTGTTTCTTCAGGAATATTTGCTCAGAGTTCGGCTCCTCCGTTCCGTCTTGAACAAAATTACATAACCGGACTTTCATCACCTCTTTTGGCAACACATGCAGGAGATGGAACTCAACGGCTCTTCATTCTCGAGCGTGGGGGTGTCATAAAAGTTGCGCAGCCGGGTTCAAGAACCGCAACTAACTTTATGACTATCACATCTCGCATAGTATTTGGGGGCGAGCGGGGACTTTTGGGGCTTGCATTTCACCCTAACTTTGCAGCAAATGGTTACTTCTTCGTTAACTATACTAGAACAGGAGACGGAGCTACTATCGTATCCAGATTCAAGGCGATCAACGGTAATACTGTAGGAGACCCGAACAGTGAGCGGATATTGCTGAACATCCCGCAGCCTTTCACTAACCACAATGGCGGCATGATCGGTTTTCGTGAAGATAGACCGGGTGAATACAATTTATATGTTGGAATGGGAGACGGAGGGTCCGGGAATGACCCCGGAAACAGGGCCCAGAACGTCAATGACAGGTTGGGAAAATTTTTACGGATAACCCCTGACGTTTCGGGAAATGACACCAATCCGACATATACAATACCCTCTGATAACCCTTACGCGGGAGGTGGAGGAGCGGCAGAAATATACGCTGTCGGGCTTAGAAATCCCTGGAGATGGTCATTTGATCGTGCGACCAAACAGATATGGGCAGCTGATGTGGGTCAGGATGCTGTGGAAGAGGTTTCCATAATTGACCTTGGGAAGAATTATGGTTGGCGGGTATATGAGGGCAATCAGTGTACAGGTCTTGACCCTGGGTTATGTAATCCCTCTAACTTTGAACCGCCTGTATTCCAATATACCCAAAGCGGAAGCCGTTGTTCTATAACTGGAGGATATGTTTACCGTGGCGTTCAGAACGCATTGCCGAGAGGAGCATATATTTACGGTGATTACTGTTCAGGTGAGATATTCAAATACGAGAACGGACAACATACGCTTTTGACGGACACGGACCGGTTAATCTCATCCTTCGGTGAAGGTGAGAACGGTGAACTTTATGTTGTCGGTCTAGGCGGCACCATTGACCGAATTCTCGGTAACCGCACATCGGCTGATTTCGACGGAGATCTTAGAACTGATGTAAGTGTTTTTCGTCCGACCGATGCATACTGGTACATGATAAACAGTGGTAGCCAGACCTCTACAGTACGTCAGTTCGGAGCTCCCGGAGACATTCCTGTCACCGAAGACTACGACGGTGATCTAAAGGCTGATTCCGCAGTATTTCGTCCTTCTAACGGCTACTGGTATATCCTTAGGAGTACGGATTTTACCTATACGGCCGGACCTTTCGGTGCCGGAACGGACGTGCCTGTAACTGGAGACTTTGACGGAGACGGAAAGGCTGATATGACAGTATATCGCCGATCTACAGGTGTATGGTATTCGTATAGGTCATCGGATTTTCAAGTAAGGATCACAACCTTTGGCATCTCTGAAGACATGCCGGTCGCGGGTGACTATGATGGTGACGGTAGAATGGACATTGCGGTGTGGCGGCCTAGTACCGGAGTTTGGTATATACTCCAAAGTTCCACTGGTACTGTAACCGGGGCTCTGTTTGGACTGTCAACAGACAAGCCTGTCACCGGCGATATGGATGGTGATCTCAAGAACGACATTATCATTTACAGGCCTAACACCGGATATTGGTACATACTTCGCAGTTCTGACCAAACTGTTCAGACACGACTTTGGGGCATAAGCGAAGATATCCCTGTTACCGGTGATTACGATGGTGATTTTAGGGATGATATAGCGGTGTTCCGTCCATCTACAGGAGCTTGGTATATTCTGCAAAGTTCCAATGGAACGATGCAAGCGTTGAATTTTGGACTACCGACGGATATCCCGCTGCCCTCAGTGGACACTCCTTAATGTAGTCTGAGCCATGATCAGACGGCGCGGCCAAGTGTTAATACATTGACACTTACCGCGCCGTTTTTTTTCAAGGCCTTTGCACAATACGAAGCGGTTGAGCCTGATGTGAAAATATCGTCAACGAGCAGAATATTTTTGCCAATGATAAGTTTAGGCCTGGTTACCTCAAATGCATTCTTTACTGATGATTCACGCGCTTTCAGATCCATTCCAGCTCGATGGATCGGGGTGTGTATCTTTCTGGCTAGACTGAGTTCATCCATCGGGATCGCTGTCCGTTTTGAAAGGTCCATGCCGATAATTGCAGCTTGGTTGAATCCTCGCTCTTTGAAACGCCTTCGTGAAAGAGGAACCGGAATTATGACATCGGCAAATATAGGGAAGCTGTCGAGATACGCGATCTCCAGCCATCTGCCGACCTGTGAAGGCAGATGCGGCGTCCGTTTTAGATTCAGGATCAGTGCTGACATCGCACCGCGATAAACGCCGACCGCTCTTGCCCGGTCATAAAAATGTCCGTCGCAGCGTCCGCAATATGTATCGATCAGGGGTTCTGTTTCCGAAAGGAACGCTCCACACTTTAAGCAAAAAGTTTCGAGGCCCGAAAAGATCGTAGCTTTTGACCAGCAATTGTCACAGGCAATACCTTCAGATCGTCTATTTACAGACTGACCGCAGATAATACAAGTTTGAGGATAAAGGACAGACAAGATGCTGTCCGAGGCAGAGGTAAGGATGTCTGTTGGGGAAAAAGACATCAGGTGTACAATAAAAAGAAGTACCTGCTTCTAAAGAAGAAACAGGTAAAACTAGTGATCTCTATTCTTCGTCCAACAGGCCCTGTTCCACGAGTTCCTGGCATTCCAGACAATAACGTGCCCAAGGAATGGCGTTCAGACGCTTAATATTGATCGGCTTTTCACAGTTCTGGCAGTTGCCATATTCGTCATCTTCGATACGCCGCAATGCCTCATCGATCAATGTCAGCTGCTTGCTTTCATTCTCAGAAACAGCAAGCATCACATTTTTTGAGTAATTTCGGACCGCGAGATCAACCGGATCTGGAGTTTCCGAATCATCGATAGAAAGGTCGTTTCCGGCCAATTTTCCGATAAGCTGTTCTCTTTCTTCAATAAGCCTCTTTGTTATGGCCTTTAGATTTGCTTTTGTCATTTCTGATACGGGAACCTGTTTATTATACAAAATGCTCGATAAAGCTGTTCTAACAAGATGACACGAGACATTTCGTGTGTAAAAGTTAGAAACGATAAGGATAACCTAATATCGGCCCTTTCGGCAACCTCTGAGGCCACTCCGTTAGCTCCTCCGATGATAAAAGCGATGTCACGTATCGAACGACTTTGCCATGAGGAAATAGTGTCTGCGAGGTCGTGAGAAGATAATTTTCTGCCGTCAACGTCCAGTAGGACGACAAGATCTCTTGAGGATAGATTCTTTAAGAACTGCTTGCCTTCTGCCGTCACATCCGCGCGCATATTATCTTTGATCTCAAGGATATTACATGAGGCAAAGTGGGAAATGCGGCGATAGTAATCTTCCTGTAAGCTCCGCCAACTCGGATCTTTGGTTTTTCCTATCCAAATAAAGCGAAAATTCATCGTCAACTGGTCAGTCTCTCAGTTCGTCAGGTATGTCAACGCGGCGAGCATCAAGCCAAAGCTTTTCCAGATCATAAAAATCACGCGCTTTGCGTTCAAAGACATGAAAGATAAAATCGCCGTAATCAAGCAACACCCATTCGGCTTGAGCATAACCTTCAACACGAACCGGCCTTGAGCTTAACTGTTTCTTGAGCTGTTCGTTTATTTCATCTGCGATTGCCTGAACCTGCCGTTGATTCGTTCCGCTTGCAATAATGAAAAATTCGGTAAAGCTGGCGATGTCGCGCAGATCGAGAGCGACCATATCCAGTGCTTTTTTTTCTGACGCACATTCAATGGCCAATCTGACCTCGGGGTCAAGGTCAGCAAAAGCTGTGGGCGGCGTTACGATCTCGATCTTAGCCGTCTCACGATTAAGTGATAATTCCTGTGTTTCTTCCATCCTATGTATAAAGGTCGTATTTTTCGACGTATTTTGCAACTTTTGGTGAGAGCATGGTTGTCAGATCAAGTTTACCGTCGCTTAGGTCAATTCTCAGCTCGGTTGCAGAAATATCCATTTCAACAGCATCGGTAAGGTAAATATGGCAGCCTTTTTCAAGGCGGCCGGCAGTCGCTTTCAAGCCACGCAGGTCAACTATTCGTTCCGATATCTCAGAACCAACGTGGTCAATGTTCAGATCGTAGCCGGGCCTAGAGACAACGATATGATCCGTGATTGTTAACACCTTTTCCCATTCGCGCCAGGTTTTGATGTCCATCCACGAATCGCCGCCCATAACAAAAAATATCCGGTCGTCGGGAAATTGTTCGCGAAGTTCCGAAAGCGTGTCTATCGTATAGCGCTTTTCGCCTTTTTCGACCTCCAGCGGTGACACTTTTATCCTGTCAACATCCTCAGTTGCCAAACAAAGCATTGCATATCTGTGAAAAGCTGAGGTAGGCGGCCTGTCAGGTTTATGCGGGGCATGAAATGCCGGAATGAAGACGAACTCATCCAGATCGAACATTTCCAGAAGCCTTTCGGCAATGGCCAAGTGTCCGACATGCACCGGATCGAATGTTCCGCCAAAAAAAGCGATCTTTTTCATTGCTTGGGTCTGATCAAAAGAGAACCGAAATGTTCGAGCACTTCGCTAAGCACCTCGTCAGGACAGTCGCGGTTTTCGACAAAGAACCAATACTCTCCGAATTGATTGTTAATTGAGAATTTATGGCCGCGATATGTAAGGTCAAGCCACATTTCCGTTATATTGTCCGTTATGTAAGCTGTCTCCTTTGCATCGGGAAGTTTTCCCGCATGTTCACGCATCGTCTCAAAATCGGCAGTGTGCGGCAGATCACCAAAATGACGGGAGCTGTCGCTCATTTCAATGTTATAAAGCTTTTTCGACACTTTTGCTTAGACGGCCACTTCAATTTCTTCAGCTTCCGCTGAGGTTGCATCATCTTCCGCTTCTTCCATTTCGCGCAGTTTTTGGCCAACGGCGGCGACCAGTTCACGAACGCCGCTGTTTGCAACAGAAGAGATCGAAAAAAATGATCTATCGTCTTCCGCTGCTTTCATTTTTATTGCTTCTAGTCTCTCAGGTTCGTCCAATGCATCAATTTTTGTTGCAACCACAATTTGCGGACGTGCGGCAAGGGCACTGTCATAATTTGCAAGTTCGCGGTTAATTATCTCGTAGTCTTCAACCGGATCACGCCCCGAAAGGGAAGAGACGTCCACGAGATGAAGTATCAGCTTTGTTCTTTCAACGTGCCTAAGAAATCGGTCACCAAGACCTGCCCCCTCGGATGCTCCTTCGATCAGACCAGGAATATCGGCAACGACAAATGTCTTGAAATCACCCATATCGACGACACCCAGATTGGGTTCCAATGTTGTGAAAGGGTAATCGGCGATCTTTGGCTTTGCGGCGGAAATAACGCTGATGAGCGTGGATTTTCCCGCATTTGGAAAGCCAACGAGACCGACATCGGCTATCAGCTTTAGCTCAAGCTGAAGTTCAAATTCTTCGCCGGGACGCCCCGTATAATGATATTTAGGCGCTCTTTTGGTCGGAGTAGCAAAATGGGCGTTTCCCCAACCTCCTTTGCCGCCTTTTGCGGCAAGGTAACGCTGGCCCGCTTCGGTGAAATCACATACAAGTTCTTCGGTTTCGGCATTATAGACCTGTGTCCCGACAGGAACTTTAACAACAGCGTCAACGCCGTCTTTTCCATGACGGTTGCTTCCTTCGCCGTGACGCCCGCGTTCTGCCTTGTGTTCCGGGTTGAAACGCAGATGCAGAAGCGTATTCAGGCCTTCGTCGGCTTCCATCCAAACACTGCCGCCGCGTCCGCCGTCGCCGCCGGACGGACCGCCGCGAGGAACGAATTTTTCACGGCGGAAAGCTGTTACGCCGTCGCCGCCGTTGCCGGCTTTTATTTTTATTTTTACTCTGTCTATAAACACTATTTCTATTTTAATCTCTGATCTGAAATGGTCAAAATCGGACAAAGCCTTTGCCTAAACAGATAGACCTGCGCGAAAAGACAAAGGCGTTGCTTCGAGAATATCGAAACAACGCCTTCGTCAACCGATCTGAACATCGAAATGTTCTGAAAGGGACGCAACCGCTCCATGTACACGAAAGGGTTGCTGATTTTTGTATTCCGAAGAGCCTCAGCGGGGAGTTCTTCTCCGGTCAGCATCAGAAGACCGTTTAGGGTATTCATTTACACCGCGTAAGTGCGTGATGCCGTTAGGTTTTTGTTTTGGTGGCTTTTCCTCCACCGCCGGTTACGCTCCCGGCAACGAGGCTCGTGCTTTCGCAACGAGCGGCTTGGCATCCGACAGGTTGATCATTTCCTGTGGACGTTATCCGTTTTTATCCGGATAACTTTACAAAGACCGCAGTCTTTGTTCAGCAAGCCTTTCGGCTTCGATCCAGGGCGTTAATAACAACGAACTTTCCGCTTGTCGTTGCTCTCGGAACATTGCGTCACCGCCTTCGTCCGCCTCTCCCTGAGCCGGTCAAACACCCTTAAGTATCTGACTATGGTTACCATCCTACACCCGTTTTTTTCTAAGTCAAGTAGAATCTACTTTAGGTTTTGGCAATTAACGGACCGGAAGTCTGACGTGGTTGTGGAAAACCCTTTTCGATCCTTGTGGAAATATCTGTGGAAAATTAAAGAGCCTCAATCTCCACACCAATTAACATTTTGGCAAGGTTGAAAGATGTTGCGAATATGCTGTGGAAATCTTTTTTTTTGAGATGAAATTATTTTTTTGAAATTCTTAAAAAAGTTGTAAATGGGGTGAAATAAACCTGCTAAAGGAGAGTGACGATATTAGAAAAGCCGCCGGTACGATACCTGGCGGCTTTATCAGATCATTTTGAAAACTGTCTATGCTGCTTCGGGCTGCGGGTCGGGCGTGCGTTCCGCATATACGCTGATGAACTTGCCCTTGCGGCCTTTATCCTCAAATTTTACAAAACCTTCGATCAGGGCAAAGAGTGTGTCGTCTTTGCCGCGGCCGACGTTCTTGCCCGGCTTCCATTTTGTTCCACGCTGACGAGCCAAAATGTTGCCGCCGAGGACATGCTCGCCGCCAAATTTCTTAAGCCCAAGCCGCTGCGCGTTCGAATCGCGACCGTTCCTTGATGAACCTACACCTTTCTTATGTGCCATATTTCTATTGCGGGATCCGGATTTGGAGTGCGGAACTTTATGCCGCAGATCTCAAAATATAGTTACCGATCCGTTTCCTCCTAGATATTTTCTATCTTTATTTCAGTGTAACCCTGACGGTGACCCTGTTTACGTTTGTACTGTTTACGGCGTTTCTTTTTGAAAACAATGACCTTTTCACCGCGTCCGTGTGACAGAACCTCTGCCGTTACGGTACCGCTGCCGATCGATGCTTTTTCACCGGTGCCAGAAAGCAGGGCGGTCAATTCAACCTTGCTACCTGCGTCTTCGCCGATGCTCGGCACACGCAGTACCTGCCCTTTTTCTACGGCGAACTGCTTACCGCCTGTTTTGATGATTGCGTAACTCATTTAGATAATTAACCTCTTTGCAAAAGGGTTGAGTTTCGGCACACCGCCGAAAAACTCAAATTATACCGAAACGACAGCCTGTGGTCAATCACTGACCGTGTCTTTTTACGGGTAGTTGTCAAAATGACCAAAAAAGTAGTTATGTCAGGCAGTAACTGTGATATTATCGCCGCAAAATCACTATAAAGGAGGTCATTTACTATGCAAAACATTGAAAACGTATTTCAGCCGATACCAATGGCGACAAAGATCGCGGATATGCGCCGCGGAGCAGACTGGTTTTTCTGGGTCGCCGCTCTCGGAATACTTAATTCGCTCATTGTGACATTCGGCGGACTGCCGAGCATGCTTTTCGGACTTGGTTCAACCCAACTTGTCGATGAGATGCTACGGGTAAACTCGCTGGCGGCGGTAAATCCGATCGGACTGTTTTTCAATGCCGCTATCGCTGTGCTATTCGCAGCATTTGGTTATTATGCCAGAAGAGGCAGCGACCGCATTTTCGTTCTGGGAATGTTCCTTTATGTGGTAGATGCCATGATCGCGATCGGCTTTCGCGATATGTGGGGCTTTGGCTTTCACCTCGTCGCGTTGTTCTATATGGGCCGAGGCCTCTTGGCCAGCCGAAAGCGATTTGACCCTTCAGTCTGATCGGCCAATAAACCTATGCCTTTGACGGATCGCGAACAACGGCGACGAACGGCAGGTTTCTGTAGCGTCCGGCGGCGTCGAGGCCATATCCGACGACGAATTCGTTTGGCACGACAAAGCCTGTGTAGTCGATCTGCAGGTCTTTATTGATGCGTGGTTCGGGTTTATCCAAAAAGGTGGCAAGCCTTATAGAAGCGGCTCCGCGCGAACCGAGAATATCCAAAAGCCGTGTCAGGGTCAGGCCTGTGTCCACAATGTCCTCGACGACAAGGACGTGTTTTTCACGTATCGGATTGCTCAGATCCTTTAGTATCTCTACGTCTCCTGTGGACTTGGTGCCGTCCTTATAGCTTGATACGGCCATAAAATCTATCGTCAATTCAAGATCGATCTCACGCATAAGGTCTGCCATAAAAAGACAGGAGCCTTTTAACACGCCGACAAGGACAAGCTCCTTACCCTCGTAATCAGCTGTAATTTGCCGTCCGAGTTCGGCAACGCGGGCCTTTATCTGATCAGCTGAAAAGAGTATGGAAAGATTCGGGTTGGTAAACTCTGTTGCCGAAACGGCGTTTGCATTTGCAGACATAATATTCCGTAGTTGAATGGTTTTGGTTTTAGCAATACTATTTCAACTGACCTGTATTTTTCAAGCACGTCAGAATTCATTCTGTTATGTCGGCAAAAGAAACGCCATCAAGGGAAATGATCCGCAGTCTCGTCCGCGAGGCACTGAATAGAGCGGAGACTCAGCCACCGCTAAGAACGAACGCGTCAGAACCGGAACATCTGATCGTTAATTCGCTGAAGGAAAAGGCTCGAAAAGAATTTGACCGGGATGAATCGTCTAAGACGCTTTTGACCGAACTTGACCTCCGCGGCCTTGAGCCAGGAGCACGTGTTCGTGTTTCGCCGGGAACAAAGTTTACGCCTCTTGCCAACGATATCATCCGTGAAAATAATATCGAATTGATCGAACGAGAAGCGAGGACATCATCGGTTACGGTTAGGTCGGTCGCGATCGGTGCGGATCACGGCGGATTTCAATATAAAGAAGCATTGAAAGCCTTTTTGGCTGATCTTGGTGTGTCCGTGCGTGATTTCGGGACGGATTCGACCGAGGCGGTGGATTATCCCGATTTCGCTTCTGAGGTCGCCAAATGCGTTTCGGCCGGTCATGTCGAATGCGGGATATTGATAGACGGCGCGGGTATAGGTTCAGCGATGGCGGCGAACAAAGTGCCCGGTGTCAGGGCTGCTGCTTGCTACTCGACGGCATTAGCGGCAAATTCGCGTGAACATAACGGAGCGAATATACTCACGCTGGGCAGCGGTCAGGTCTCATTGGAAGAAGCAAAAAAGATCGTTGAATCATTTCTTTCAACGAGGATATCTGAGGAAAGGCATAAGAGGCGTGTTGCCAAGATAGATGATATAGACCGTCAGTACAGAAGATAGGGAACTCATAAAGCAATGACTGGGAACGGACAATACGAAAAGCTGGTTGAACAGATAACCGACCTTGTACTTTCAAGACTGGTCGATGATGACTGTCCAACTTTTTGCAAGGCAGATGTAGAACGCATTGTTGATGCCGGAGCTGAACGCATCGGTATCGTACTTGGCAATTCCGCCACGGCTGGCGATTGGGCAAGTTTGATAGATCATACGCTGCTAAAACCCGAAGCTTCTGAAAAGGACATTAAGAAACTTTGTGATGAAGCAGCCCAATTTGGCTTTGCATCTGTTTGCGTTAATCCCGGCTGGGTAAAAAAGGCTAGTGAGTTTCTCAGAGGCTCAGGCGTGCCTGTGTGTACCGTCATAGGTTTTCCGCTCGGTGCGACACTGCCGGACGTGAAGGCGTTCGAAGCCCGCCGTGCGATATTTGACGGAGCCCGCGAGGTGGATATGGTCATCAATATCGGCGCATTGAAATCAGGAGATGATTGTGCCGTCGAAGACGACATTCGAGCTGTTGTAGACGCCGCCCATGAACACCGTATTATCTGCAAGGTCATTATTGAGACGGCATTGCTGACCGATGATGAGAAGGTGCGAGCATGTATTGCGGCAAAGAACGCGGGCGCTGATTTTGTTAAGACCTCAACAGGTTTTGCAAAAGGCGGTGCGACCGCTGCTGACATTGCCCTGATGCGGCGAACTGTCGGAACCCAGATAGGTGTAAAAGCCTCTGGTGGTGTGAAGGGAATAGAAGACGCCCGCCAGATGGTTGAGGCCGGAGCCACGCGCATCGGAGCGAGCGTCGGGGTCAAGATAGCTCAGGAAGCTGCGGGTGTAAGATCTGATATAGTCGCCGGTGCATATTGATCCGCGACAAGCTCTTGTTGACGTGATCCCTACTCGCTGCTCGCCAGGCTGAAATTATAAACGATGATCCCGCGTCCTTTGACCGAATGTTCATTGAACTTCAGCGGAGTGAATTTTGAGCGTTTCGCAGCTGATTCGGCGGCCTCACGCAACAGCTTGTGGCCTGTCGTGGCCTCCGCCGATGTGACGTTTCCTTCAAGATCGATCTCCACCATGACCGAAACCCTGCCTTCGACCTTTGCCTGACGTGCTGATGGCGGATATGTTGGCATTACCAGGCGTCGTGCCATGTCATTGCTTATGGTTCCGAGGTTCAGATATTCCGGCGGAGCGGCATTTTTTTCCTCTTCTTCTTTCCTTTTTCTCTCTTCCTCAGCTTTTAGCTTTTCCGCTTCCAGACGGTCTGCTTCCATCTTTTCCGCAAGAACCTTAGCGATAGAATCTTCCAAACGTTTCAGGCTTTGTTTAGCGCTTTCATTCTTGTCATCCAATTCGACAGCCTTTTTATAATCGCTCAGCGCCAGATCGATCTTGTCCATTCTTTCATTAGCGACACCGCGATTGTAGTAAGCGTTGGAATCGGAAGGGCTGAGTTCGAGTGCTCGGTCAAAATCAGCTATCGACCTTTCGTAGGACTTAAGATTGAGGTATGCCCGTCCGCGTCCCAACAAAAGAGCGGGATCGTCGGATTTCATCTCTACCGCAGTATTAAAATCTGCCAATGCAAGCGTGTATTCTCCTTTGGCAGAGCTTTCAATTGCCCGCCTCTGAAAAAAGGTATGGTCTATCTGTGGAGCGGGTGGAACAGGAGCAGGTGCCTTTTCTTTTATCGCTTTTATTAGCTCGTTTGCTGCTCCGGTGGCTGTGAGTTCTGTCTCGATCTCCGGCGTCATGGCAAATGTGACCCCTCGTTCAAGAACTGCTTCTGCGAGTATCTTGTTCCTTTCAGGCAGCGAAACTTTCTGTGAGCGAAGGCCTATCAATAGATCAGCCAGGCTAAGCTCCGGCGTTTGTGCAGTAGAGCTGACAAAGCAACCGAACATGGCAACAGCAAGAAAGCAGCTTACGAACATCCATTTTGATAGCGGCTTTTTTGAAACAGTGGGGTAGAGTTTCATGACTTATCCTCAAGGCAAACGGCAATGTATATGCGTTTGGTGTTAATTATCATTGATCAGGTCGTCAACCGTTACTTTTCGCGGCTGACTCTGTGCAGGTCTTTCTGCTACGGCAGGGCGTGGTTCCCTCTGGGCAGCATTCTGTGCCACGGGGCGACGTGCCGGTTCGCGACGATCTTCACGTGGAGCAGTTTGCTCAGTTACCGTAGGAGTTGATTCTGTAACTGATTCGGCGGGTAGTTCTGTCTGTTCAACATTCTGAGAGACGGTCTCAGGAACAGGCGTTTGGGAAGCAACCGGCGGTTCAGCCGAGCCGGCGGGTTCCATTGTAACGGCAGCCGGTTTTTTAACCTCGGATTGGGTGCCAGGTGACAAGAAATACCATCCTGCCAAAACGACGAAACAAAGTATCAGCCCAACACCGCCTGCGATCATTGGCATCGAGACAACAGGCTGTTTATATTCGGTTTCGTAGGTTTCCTGATGAGCATATGGCTGTGCGGTCACAGTCTGTTCCATTATCGTCGGCTGCATATCGTCATAGACGACAGGCTCCTCGATATGTTCCGCTTGCGGCTCGTCAGTCAGGTGGATCTCCTGAACGGACGTGCTTTCGGCCTCAATAGCGGATACACTTGTTTCGGCTGCGGTCACCGGAACCTCTTCCTCAACGGTTTGGTCCTCTTGTACGGCGAAGGTTTCTTCAACCTGAATATTCTCACTTTGTTCTTCGGTGTGGAATGATAGATCTTCGTCCGACTCAGCAGCGATAGGATCGGATTCGGTAAAAGCTTCTACATAGGCCTCGACTGATTCTACTTCGGCGACGGTTTCCACAGCCTCATTCTTTGGACTCTCAATCCTTGATGAAGCTGATGATCGCGGAGCCTCGACGGTTTCCGCAAGAATATCGCCAAAGAGATCTTCAGAGGTCATCTGCAGGGAAATATGTCCTATTTCAGGCTGCGGAATGTCGAGCAGATCCGCAACCGGGGTTTCCGTTGCAGACTGCGGAGGAATGCTGTTCTCAAGATCTTTTTCCTTTAAGATCCTTTCCATCTCAGCCGCCCTTCTTTCAGCGGCAAGACGCTGTTCCTCAGCCTCGCGTAGCTTTTGTTCAAGTATTTCTGCTTGTCGCCGTTGTTCTTCGGCGATCTCGCGTTCTTTTTGCTCCAGCAGCTGCTGTATCTGTTTTTGCTTTATCAGTTCGGCGGCTTCAAACGTCTCGTCGGCCTCATTTTCAACGCGTTCTCGAGCACGTATTTGTGCGGTTTTGAGAACCTGACGCATTATCGCCGCAGAATCGTATCGATCACGGCGTTTGATAGCCATAGCTTTCTGAATGACCTCTGATACTTCGGACGGAACTGATGGATTGAGTTCGCTGACATTGATCAGCGGATCTATATTTCCTTCGAGGATCTCTATAGAACGTTCCAGAGCATCGATAGGTTTTTTCCCGGTCAAAAGGTGATACAACGTCGAACCAAATGAGAAGATATCCGTTGAAGCAGAGAGCGGTTCGATAACGGCCTTGCCGTCGGCGTCGTCATAGCTGTTTATGATGACCTTTTGTGAAGCCGGGTCGAGACTGTTCCATATCTGTTCTAGCGGCGAATATCCGATCTCTGATTCCAGAGCAGGCGATGACAGGCTAGTGCTGATCCGTGTTCCGTTGCCGTCTGAAAGTCCAAAGGCAAGCAGCTTTATTCTGCCGTCTTGTTTCAGCTTGATGTGCTGAGGATTTATGCTTCGGTGAATGATGGGCGGAACAAAGTTGTGCAGATGGTTCATCGCATCCAACAGCTGGTCTGCCCAGGCCATCACTTCTTCGGTCTCAAAGCTCGACCCTCTTTCCGCCATCAGGTCTGCGAGTGTCTTTCCGTCAACGGATTCGAGTACAAGATACTGTCGTCCGACCTCTGAAAAATGATCGCGTACATGCAAGAGAGAGTCGTGCCTGACGCGAGTCAGCAGCTGTGCCTGATCGGCAAAGGCGGTCTGCGCCTGCTCTTGACCGGCTGCGTTAAACGGCACAAAGATCTCTTTTACGATCACGCGCACGTTGCTAACGGTGTCATAAGCCTCATAAACCGCCGTCTGGCCGTTAAGTGGCACCTGTTGCTCAATACGGTATCTACCGTCGTTCAGATTCTGAGTTGTAAAGGACATGGGTGGTGAACAGTTACTAAGAGGTCTGACAATCTGCCGAGAACATTATAGCACAAAATGTTTAAAAAGAAAGAGATTTGTTATATGTTGTTTAACGTTGCAAGGATGCGAAGATCAGATGACAAAAAGTACCACGTGGGAGCTATTTTGATCGGCCAGATATAGGTTGTTACTGAAAGGACATGATAACCGGAGCGGCTCCTGTTCCGGCTCCTGTTTCCGGGCTGAAAATGTCGTCCGGAACCTTCTCTCCTTTCATAACTTTTAGGTTGGTCATTTCTCCCTTTAGCGAATATAGACGGATGACGACCCGTATGTCAGGACGATATATGCGTTCAAGCTGCGTTCCCATTCGGTTTGTATCGGCACGCCCAAGCATTTCGATGTGTCTTGGAAATCTGAAGACGATCATTCTTTCGTTAGCACCGCCCCTTGGCCTGGTCACAAGTTCACCATTTCGAAAAGTTGAATCACGCCGTTCGTATTTACTCAGGACGGCATACGCCTGAACTACCTCATTCATCTGATCAACAACAGGCCCGAAAAGATTGAAGGCTTTCTCAGGATCAACAACTGAATAGCCGCGAATGATCTCCATCTGGTCGGCAAGTTCGTCGCGATCCTCAGAATATGCATATGCGATGGTTTCAGCATTGTCCATTAGTTTTTGAGAAAACTCTTTATACTCTTCGGTGTCTTTTCGGTGAAATGCGATGGCTAGATCGACCGTTTTTCGCAAACGGGAAGAAGCGTTCTCGATCTTACTCAATCGGTTGAGGGCATTTTCCAATTCGCCCTTGGCGGCGTCACGTTCCAATCCTTTCGATTCCAACTGCTGTTCAATTTCGCGTCTTACTTTCTCATCGGGTATCCGCGCCGTCAGCTTTCTTGCTTCGTCCTCGTCAGCCATCGCCGGAATACGTCTTTTCAGAAGCTCATACGCATAATTGCGATTCTGTTCTGGCATTGTAGGAAGACGATTGACGATCTGTTCCGGTGTGGTATCTTGACTGTCCATCTCACCAAGCATACTGAAACTGCCAAACTCTCGCGGCAATCCTGATTGTGACTGTTTCATTTTTTCACGCACCTGTGGTATCCGTGCGGGTACGATCTTTTCGAGAGTAGGTATGGCGTTCCCGATCATCATTGGGAGGATGATCGAAGGTCGAGCAGAGAGGAATTCGTCGATCAACGCTTCGGCCATTTCGACCTGTTGTTCTTTTGTAAACGCAAAAGTCTCTGATCCTTTAGTTTTTGCCGGCGTCGAGCGTTGTGACAGGCGTAGAAAGGTGATTATCATGTTCACCTCACCCGGTGAATTGGTTAGATCGACCGACTTTACTTTTGCGACGACATCGTTTGCCAGTTCCTGTGCGGTTTTCGGTGAATGTTTATGGATCTTTTCCAGCATTGGAAAGATCGCAGCTGATAGTCCGTTCTTAAGATTTTCCTTAAAAAGCCTGATAGCGACTTCCGGGTCGGCGTCAGCCAGACGGTTTACAATGTTTTGCTCAAGATTAAGTTCCTGCTGAGCCAGCGAATTTGCTATGGAGATCTCCGGCGTCATAATGCCCTCGGATGGGGTCGAGCGCTTTTGGAGAGCCTCAGTGATCTGCTGTGTTCTGGTTGAGAGCAGCGTATCGTATGCTAACTTGGGATCATAGTTGGCGATAGTGGGAAGAAGGGTCTGCCGCAGCATTCCCTGAGATGCGTCGAATATCCAGCGTTCGTTGGCTGAAAGCCGCGTTCGCGGACGTTTGAGGTCTTCGTTCAGAGCCATCAGTTCACCGCCGACGCGTCTGAAAAGAGTTCCGGCTCGTTCTCGGTCAATGTCCCAAAGCATCTCGCCTGCCGTTGTGAAGATCACAGCGCGGTTTTCCGGCAAGGTCAGCGATTCACCTTCCCGTATCATTGTGTCAATGCTTTTTCGGAGGCGCTCGGTCGCTTCGGCGACAAGTTTTTCATCCGGCGTAGGAGCAGGCTGCTGTGCTGTCGCAAAAACGGGTACAAAAAGAAAAATGGCAGAGAATAAAATGAAATGACGGAACATGGACGAACCTCCGCAAAAGGGATTTGTGACAATATAGCCCGAAAACGCCCGAAAAGCGAGATATTTGTGGGATGTAAAAGGGAATTGCGGTATTTGAGCGTCAGTCTATGAGCGTCGAGGCAAGTGCATTCGGCGGCGATGGTCTTCACCGTCGATGATCATCGTGCGGCACATTTCGAACAGCCTTGAACGAAGCCTTACACCTATGCGGTCTTCGAGCGTTTCTTCCGTTCCGGTTCGTATATCGTGATAATTTGTCGTGAAGATCGTTAGTTTATTATCGTTGTAACGCGAATTAATGATATGTGCCATCGTATCTCTGACCCAGTCGGTCGGTTTCGACGCACCAAGCTCATCCAGAACAAGAACATCAGCTTTCAGTACAGGCGAAAGAACAGCCAGTTCAGATGTGTGCGTAAAAGCGTTGTAGGAATCCTGAATTTCCTTGAGCAGGGAACCGAATTCATAAAACAAAGGCGAAAACCCGCGTTCGGTCAGGCCTTTGAGAATGGATACCGCTAAGTGCGTTTTGCCGACCCCGACCGAACCCATCAGCAACAGTCCTTGATCGACCGCCGGGTATTCCTGTACAAACTTCATTGCAAAGCGCACTGCTTCTTTTTGCGAAGGTGTTCCGGGTTCATAGCTGTTGAAATGGCATTTGATATACCGCGTTGGGACACGGACCTTCTCAAATGGATTAGCGTGGCGGTCGGACTCACGACAGGAACACGGACGAGCGCCTTTTCCCGGCACGATCTCCATTCCAGTGCCGAAACACAACTGACAGAGGTCATTCCCTGTAGGGTCGATGTCCGCAACCGGCCTTTCTGTTACAAGCGAAAGTCCGTTGATATTTTCAGCTGTTTGTGCCATATCGGAGGATGTTCAAAATAGAGCGGATGCCGCCCGAAACTATCTTTGATCAGAGGTAAGTATAGCATCAGAGGATAGAAGCCAGCGAACCGCGACGCCCGTGACTGCGTCTATGTTATAGTTTAACTTTCACTCTTTATATGGGATTGTTTCGCAACTTATTGATAAAACTTGGTTTGGCAGACTACCATGCAGAACGCACACCAATAAGCGTTTTTCTTTTGGATGATGATACGCGCCGCCATAAATGGTTTAAGAAAAGATTTGCCGGCGATACGCTTGATATTGCCGCTACTGTTCAGGAAGCAAAAGATCTTTTGAGTAAAGGTAAATACGACGCTATTTTTCTGGATCACGATCTTTTGCCGCACCATTACGAATCCAATGACCATGATGATTATGCCAACACCGGTTATGCTATCGCAGAATGGCTAAATGATCGTCGTGACCTTCATCGTGCCGCGACCGTTGTTGTTCACACACGGAATGCCGACGCTGCGATCCCGATGGTACAAAAACTCCGCGAATCCGGCCGCACCGTCGAATACTGCGCCTTTCCAATGCTGGATATGAAGATCCGAAACTACTGGAAACGCTAGAAAAAAGAGTTACTGAACACTTTCTACCTGACCGATCTGAACAAAGGTGTTCGGGCGTTTGCTGCGTATGCGAAGTGTCGGAGATGCCTGACGGGTGTCGTTGTCAGGTGATCCGGCTGAGGCAGATGAGAACGTTATTTCGTATCCGGCCCTTAACTGGACGACAATATCCTCATAAGCGGTTTGTATCTGCGAGAGTTGTGAGATCGGATAATAGACACCGCCCGAAACCTTTGCCAACTGTTTTCCTTCATCATCGGCTTTAGATGTGAGCGTTAAGTGTCGATTCCTGAGCGGATCGATGTCGCCCAGGCCGTTCGCAGCGGAAGCTGCCACGAGTCCCGAAGGCACATACAGCGGATAGATCAAAGCCCCGCTTTCCTCAACAGCGCCGATCAGCGAATCGAAAGCCAAAAACGAACGATTATCGTCACCGTCGGTTAGGATGACTATCGCTGTCCGCTCACCTTTCAGCGGCCTCAGAGATTCTGAGATAGCGAAACCAAGCGAGTCATAATATGCCGTGGCTCCGCCAGCGTCAAAAGTGTCAAGGCTTTCGGACAATCTGGTTTTATCAGTAGAAAAATTTGCCAGCACTTTTACATCTTCGCTAAAGATCACTATTGAGATACGATCTTCGGCATCGACGGTCTCTACAAATGACCGGGCGGCCTTTCTTATGAAGGTTACATAGTTTTCTATGCTGCCGGACACATCCAAAAGCAGCACAAGATTCACAGGAGCCTGAACCTTTTCTACTGAGATTATTTGACGAGAAAGTCCGTTCTCAGTTATCTCAAAATCCGAAGCAGCGAGACCCGGAACTGCGCGATTTTGGAGGTCGGTCACAGTGATCGCAGCTCGTTTTACTCGGCCTGTAACATTTGAATTTTCTCTGCTTCCAGACGTGAGCTGAGGTGTTCGGCTGATCGGCGGCAATGTACGTTCGTAATCGCCAAAATACTTTGGTGCAGCCCGGCGGATGGCATCCATCATGACGCGGTCGCCGCTGCGAATTATGGCTTTGGCCGCCTCAGTGAGCGGCCTTTCGCGAAGGTCGCTCGTTACCTCGTTCGGCGGAACATTCAGGAGAACTATCCCGCGAGCCGTGGAAACGCTTAGCTGAATGTCCCGTGCTACCGTCTGTTCGTCTTCCTCCGAAGAACTGTTGTTGTTTTCGGGGTTGTTCTCTGCACGATAACGTCCTTTTATCTCAAAGCGACCGCCGGAGCGCTCACGGACTTTAGCAAGTTCAAAATCGGCTACAAAGCGCGGCCTTGATGCCGTCCATTTCAGGTCATATTTGATGTCCGAATCAGGAATTTCCGTCGAGATAGTGCCGGTTCCGGTACGGGCGTCTATCAAGGCAAAATTTCCGCTGATACGGATCTCACCTTCTGTTGTTATAGCTTTTATTTTCGAACGTAGAGGAATCTTAACGGAAACGTCAATGCGTTCATTTCCGGCATTGGACTTTACTGATATGAGTATGCGGCCGCCCGTCTTTTGTGCAGAGACACGATCATCATTTTTTGATCCGGCGGAGCTTTCTATTCGAACTACATTCTCCTCATCCGACACACTGACATCGATCCGCCCAAAGCTGTTCTCTATTTCAATAAGCTCTCCCGAATAGGAAATATCCTGGCCTATAGAATATGACGCAAAAAGTATCATAGTAAGGGCCAAGCCTGTTATCGCTTTTAACGGTAATCGACGCATTTGATTTACTAACCGGTGCCTGATCTCATACCTGAGCCGGAAATACGGCCCGAACGTATAAGTCCCTGACGAATGCGTTCCTGCCATTTCTTTCTTGGCTTGTCGCTTTCCTCAAATTTTAATAAAAGATCCTGCAGCGGTTCTCCTCCAGCCTGCCGCGTTTTGAGATAGAGCAACGCAACAAAAATAGCAGTAAATGACGTTGAAAGTATTTGCAGCGGAATTACCAAGATCTGCGTGATCGTTTCGATGATGACGTTCTTCGCAGAGCTATCGGACTTAGCTGTTTCAGAATCAGTTATCTTGATCGGTGCTGCGTCTTGTGTGCTTATGTTGATCGCAAGGCCTCTTTCTTCATCTTTTGGGTTTTCGCCTTGAAGCGCCGTTTTCTCTTGGGTCTGTGCTGCTACTGGCGGCCCTTTTATGGCGCGATCAACTTCGCGGGCGATCAGATTTATGAAGAGAGACATTACTGATGCAAGGACCAGCGGGATCAGCAGCATGATCGCGTAGATACCGATAGAGGTGATGATCGAGCGTCTAACAAGTTCAATTGACCGGCGTATTGCTCCGAATACGCCTAGATTTTCCATCATCACTGCAGGAACCGAAAGCATTAGAAAAATGCTTATACCCAAGAAAGTGAGAAAACCTGCTGCTCCCCCAAGAACCAGTCCTGCTATCACACCTGTCTCAATGCCAATTAAGAGCCATCCTAATCCCAGAACCGGAAAGAGAGTGAGCAGGCCGACCAAGAGTCCACCGCCGATAGACAGGATAATATGCATTATGCCTGTACCGGCAAAGGTCCTAATCTTATTTCTGCCTTCGTTAAGTGAGTCGCGCAATCTTATGGGACGAAGCGGAACTGCCAGCGAATGAATGACTATCCAGGTGATAGTTCCTGTAATAAGACTAACGCAAAGCGCTGTGACGATAGTGTAAAGGAAACCTGTAATTCCAATACCAATGGAGGAGACACTCTTCTCAATATACCCGCCTGCGGAAAGCAAGGTGAGAATAATGATAACGAATAGCAGGGCAATTACAGGAGCGTGGAAAAGAGCCGACAACTTTAGGAATTTCGGCATATGTGCGGTGTAGATCATTCCTGACCGCCGCAATATACCGAATACACCTTCTGAACGCGAACGTAGCAGGCTGGCAAAAGCCTCGCACGATTGCGGCCGATCAGCCGGATCTTTTTCCAGAGAAGACGCTATGACCCTTCTTAGCTTTTTTCTGATCCCTTTCGTCGGAAGTAACGGAGCTGGTTTTTCCCGGTGAGATTCCATTACAGAAGTGAAATCTCCTGTAAATGGCGGGCTTCCCGAGATCATCTGATATGCAATAACCCCAATACTGTATATGTCAGATCTGGAATCAAGTTTGCCGCCACGGCACTGTTCGGGCGACATATACAGCGGAGTGCCGAGAACAGCTCCGACACGCGTCAGATCACCAAGATCGCCGCGAGCCGTCGCATTCAAAAGCTCTATAGAGCCTGTATCACCCTTTTCTGAAAAAAGACGTGTTCCATCTTCCGTTCCGGAAGCAGTATCAGCCTTGCTGTGTTCGGCATCTTCTTCGTCAGAGACAACTTGGATGATGGTTTCACTTTCAGTAATGTCCGAAATAGGAAGCGTGATATTTGCGGCGACATTTTCAAGTATTCTTGTAGCGGCGACACCGTCGTGATGCGTGCGTTCTTCAGCCATTCCGCTGACGGTCAGCTTCGGCCCAAGTAATTGGGTTGGTACAGATGCTCTCGGTTCTGAGCCGCCGTTATGGTCTGAAGCATGATCTGCTTCCAGCTTTGCAATACCGAAATCCAGCACTTTGACGGTATATCCGCCACGCATATTCGGCTCCAACCAGATGTTGTCCGGTTTCAGGTCGCGGTGGATTATCCCTTCTTTATGGGCGGCTTCAACTGCAGAGCATATCTGCTCCAGGATATCGAGGGTCCAACTGATAGGCAGGTTCTTTTCCTCATCGAGTATTTCACCCAGGGTACAGCCGTCCAGATATTCCATTACCAGATAGGCAACTCTGCCGTCACTGGTCTCAGCAAAGCCAAAATCGGTAACATCTACGACATTCGGATGCCGAAGCCTACCGGCGGCTCGTGCCTCGCGGCGAAAACGCTCGACAAATTCAGGCCGCTTCATGAACTGCGGCGAAACTATCTTTACCGCAACCGGACGCTCGGTTCCAAGATGGGTTGCCAAATAGACCGTTCCCATGCCGCCGCGTCCCAGCTCGCGTTCGACCAGATATTTGTCATCAAGTGTTTGCCCAATAAAGGGACTGATTGCCATATTAGGTTTTCGATCCAGTCTTTCAATACGGCCTGCAAAACTTTTGCGATGGACACTGTATTATATTGTATATGTTTACGAGTACCAACGTTTCTTTGTTCTTAGGTTTACAAAATATTACACTCCGACGCGCGCTGCCTGATCGGGTCAAATGATCAGAGGCTTGCTCAGAAATGAAATATCGGGTAAATTCTTGAGCATATTAGGAATTTCAATTAGCACTATCTGTTGCACGTGTGATACACTGTATTACATTCGTGATGCGTGTTGCAACTAGATCAGAAAAGGTCTAGATCCGCACCGTTACCTAGGGATCGAATAATCACAACGGAGAATCAAACATGAGTATTGACAGAAGCAAAGCAATTGAATCAGCCCTGCTCCAAATAGAAAAGAAATTTGGGAAAGGTTCGATCATGCGTTTAGGTGAAAGGCCGCACGAGGAAGCCGGAGCCATTTCGACAAATTGTCTCAGCCTTGACGCGGCGATAGGTGTAGGCGGTTTTCCGCGCGGCCGCATAATCGAAGTTTACGGCCCGGAAAGTTCGGGCAAAACGACGCTGGCTCTTCAGGTCGTTGCTTCTGCGCAGAAAAATGGCGGAGTTGCGGCATATATTGACGCCGAACACGCCATGGATCCGGAATATGCAGAAAAATTGGGCGTCAATATAAATGACATGCTTATTTCACAGCCTGATTCGGGTGAACAGGCGTTGGAAATAGCTGAAACGCTTGTCCGGTCAAACAGCGTAGATGTCATTGTTATCGATTCGGTCGCGGCCTTGGTTCCAAGAGCCGAACTTGACGGCGAGATGGGCGATTCGCTCCCCGGCCTTCAGGCACGCCTTATGTCACAGGCTCTCAGAAAAATAACCGCGATCGTAGCCAACTCACGAACAACTTTCATCTTTATCAATCAGCTGCGTGAAAAGATAGGAGTATTCTTTGGCTCACCGGAAACAACGACCGGCGGCAAGGCCTTGAAGTTTTATGCCAGCGTCAGGCTGGACATTCGCCGAATCGGTGCGATAAAGGACGGCGACAAGGTCGTCGGCAACCGCACGCGTGTAAAGGTAGTTAAGAATAAATGTGCTCCGCCATTCCGCGAAACGGAGTTTGACATAATGTATGGCGAAGGCATTTCGCGCGAGGGAGATCTGATCGATCTGGCCACTGCTCAGAATGTGGTTGAAAAGAGCGGAGCGTGGTTCTCTTATAAAGGAGAACGCCTCGGGCAAGGCCGCGAAAATGTTAAGAATATGCTCAAAGAGAATACTGAGATCCGCGACCGAATAGAGGATGAGGTCAAGATCGTTCTCGGGTTTGTAAAAGCTGAGGCTGCCCCGGCGTAAGCGAATGAGAGAAAAACTAAGAGACGGTGAGCAACTAAGTTCGCCGTCTCTTTTCTTTTACGATATGGGCTGTTTTATCACGGCCTTTTCGGTTTTGGCGGAGCTTCGGCCCGCGTTTTTCCCGGTCTCACATTATCAGGTAATTTCTGTTCTTTTTGGCGTTTTAGCTCTTCCGGTGAAGGAATGCCGGGTGTAGGTGTAGCTCCGGGCGGCAGCGGTTTTCCGATATTGGCAGAGTCAGGAATACCGGGTGTCGGCGTTGCTCCGACAGGAACTTTATTTGCTTCTCCGGGAGCGGGAATTCCCGGTGTAGATTCACCGGTCGGCTTGATAGGTTCACCGGACAGGCCCGGCGGAAGATCTTCTTTTGCAATATTGCTGACACCGTTACCGACGCCGTTTTGGTTTTGCGACTGTCCGCCATCTCCGCACCCAACGGCGAAGCTTGCAGCGAGAAGAACAAATAAAAGCGTGATATTTTTCATTATATAAAAAAACTCCATTGAATGCCGCCGGTTCGGTTCATATGTCATTCCGGCGCATGAGAACCAATTATAAAGGCGTGAAATCTCTTGTCAAAGCGATGGCTTTTCGCAATGATCATAAAACAGCCTTGCTCTCACATCCGTAAGTTGACAGCACAGTTAACCTTACGTAAACTTATGGTTTCGTCGCTGTTCATGTGCGACGATCGGCCAGGTAGCTCAGTTGGTAGAGCAGCGGACTGAAAATCCGCGTGTCGGCGGTTCGATCCCGTCCCTGGCCACCACAATTTTATGTTAAAAAGCTGTCCAAGGAATATCTTCGGACAGCTTTTTTTTTTAACGCTAATACTTACCTTTTACTATCATTGGTCACATCCGCCTGACAAATCTTCTATGTTCCTTTCAGATATTGTCTTCCGGCAAGCTTTGCGGGCATCAGGTCGTCGGAATCGCCTTCGGTTTTTTGGCCATAACCGAGTTCTTTCATAAGTTTGGTCGGGGCGTTGCGGATCTGCATCGGGACGGGCAGATTGCCAAATTTTTTTGCATCTTCCATCGCCTGTCCGATGGCGTCGGTCACGCTGCGATCTTTTGCGGCATTGGCAAGGTATGCCGTTCCGTGGGCAAGATTTAGCAGACATTCGGGCAGTCCGATGGTCTCTACTGCTCGGAACACCTCGTTTGCCACGACCAAAGCTGTTGGTTGTGCAAGGCCAATGTCCTCTGAAGCAAATATCACCATTCTGCGGGCGATGAACTTAGGGTCTTCACCGGCTTCTACCATTCTTGCCAGATAATAAAGAGCCGCGTCGGGTTTGCTTGCCCGCATTGATTTGATGAATGCGCTGATGACGTTATAGTGTTCCTCACCCTTTTTGTCGTAACGAAGAAACTTTGCCTGGAGTGTCTCTTTAAGGGTTTCGACCGATATTTCCTCATAGAGTTGAGCCGTATTTTCCAGCATTGTAATGGCTTGGCGGGCGTCACCGTTTGCCATTTCGATCAGCCAGTCTTTAGCTTCCGCATTCAGATCAAAACCTGTTCGGGAGATAATGACCGCCATATCCTCGGGCGAGAGTTCTTCCAAAACAAAAACACGCAGCCGCGAGAGTAAAGCCGGGATCACTTCAAAACTCGGGTTTTCTGTTGTCGCCCCTATCAGTATCAGTTCGCCGCTTTCTACATAAGGAAGAAGAAAATCTTGCTGAGCTTTGTTAAAGCGGTGAATTTCGTCGAGAAAAAGGACTTTTGGCCTTTGGTTTTCGACATTTGAGATCTCAGACCCATCAGATCCGATGGTAAAAAGCTCACCGGTGGTTTCAACTTTCGCCGTGTCTCCCTTTCTCCCTTTCTCCTTTTCTGTCTTGTCCGTAACGATCTTACGGATATCCTCTTTTCCTGCCGATACGGCTGAAAGTTCATAGAATTCAGCGTTGATCGCATTTGCGTAGATACGTGCAAGCGTTGTCTTTCCGGTTCCCGGCGTTCCCCACAGGATAAATGAAAATATATGCCCTTGCTCTATAGCCAGACGCAGCGGTTTTCCCTCACCGACAAGGTGACGCTGGCCTGCTACGTCGTCTATCGTTTGCGGCCTTATTCGGTTTGCCAATGGTTCAGATCCATTCATACGGTCAACAAATTATCGTCTCTTTACTGACAAAAGCATTATCTTTTTGTTCGGGTCGAACGTGACCTTTGCCGGATCGGCTTTGGCTGACAGCGTGATCACCTGCTGTCGCGAATTCACTTCGATCTTTTTTGTTTCTTTAGAGCCGTCCTTGTATTCCAGTTCGACATCTAGCGGAAGTTTGAACGCCGCAGGGGTCAATCTGTCTCCGCGTTGCGTTTGTCTGATGTCCATTCTAAGTTCTTTTTTGGCTGCGTCGAATGTTTGTCTAACCGTCAGTCGCGGATAGCTCGTTCCGTAGATCCATTGATCAAAAAACCAACCGAGGTTTTGACCCGAGGTTTCTTCCATCACTTTGCGGATATCGGCGGTCTCAACTGCGGAAAACCGATGCCTTGTCAAAAAGAGGTTCAAGGCTTTCCAGAAAGCTTCTTCGCCGACCTGTTCACGGAGGATATGAACGACGGCTCCGCCTTTGTCATAAGTGACGGCGGGCCATTTGAAGAGCAGCGAAATATCACCGGCACGTCTGTTATATAGCCCGTGAGAAACCGGCACCGCGGCGTCATGTGTCATAAAGCTATCTGCATTGACACCTACCTTTCTTAGATATTCTTCGCGGCCGTAGAGTTTTTCTCGTACGGCAGCTTCGAAGAATGTGGCGAATGCTTCATTAAGCCAAAGTTCTGCCCAATTCTTACAGGTAACATTATTACCGAACCATGAATGAGCGATCTCATGAGCGACCAGGTCTTCGACGTTTCCGCGAAGGAAATCGACACGTGCATATGCGATCTCAGTATCCGCCATGGTGGTGGCGGTAATATTTTCCATGCCTCCGAATTCAAAATTGGAGACGACCGTTTGGTCATACTTATTAAATGGATATGGTATTGCTGTCAATTCTTCCATTATTCGAAGAAAATCCGTTGTTTTCCCATATGCAAGCGGTACGATGGTGCGGGCTTCGGGATATGTGTAATAGCCGAGAGGAATGTCTCGGTATTTATCCTCGATCTTGACGTATTCACCGATAATGAATGAGACAAGATAGGTCGAGTGCGGGATGTTCAGGCGGAAATGGTGCGTTTCGGTTCCGTCTCCATTATCCTTTTTACCAAGTTCCTCACCATTGCCGATTACGGTCATTCCTTTTTCAACGGTTATGAACTGCTCCGTCGTCGCTTTATCACCGGGATAGTCGAAAGAAGGGAACCAATGACGAGCTTCGTCTGGTTCGCCCTGGGTCCATATCTGTTTCGAATGAACTTTGCGTTTGTCTTCAAACTCCTCATCAACGAAATAGATGCCTTTTTTAGGTGTGGCTGTGTAAGCAAAGCGTATGGCGATGTCCTCATCGGTTCCGTATTCGCGGTCGAGCGTTACGGCAACCTTATCCTTGAGGATACGGTAAGAGAGGTCTCTGCCGTCCCTTTCCAGTTTTACCGATGAAAATTTAATTCCTACAGCATCCAGTTCAATCACCTTTACGCCTTTTTCCTTTAGCTGCAAAATCACGGTCGTATCGCCTTCGATGCTGCGTTTTGCATGATCAGGTCTTACCCGCAGCGTGTAATGCTGAACGTCATAGTTTTGCGAACGCTCATAGGCAGGCCGCTGAGTCTGAGCAGATGTCGCCCCAACGAGTAAGACGAGAAAAAGGTAAGTTATCGAAATTTTGCGGAAATATAATGAGTGCATAGAAAAGAGATACGCATGGCCGCCAGTTCGGGTTTTCGTTTGACGCAAACGTGCGAAATCCGTCGATGGAGTTATCGGAGCTTTGTCCTGACAATGCGGATTGGTTAAGATGATAGCAAAATCACCGGGAGACAACCATGAGATTCAAGTTTATTGTTCTGTTAGCATTGGCTTTTTCTGTAACGTTTACCGCAACAGCACAGCAGGCCACGTCAACACCCATTATATATTCTGCCAAGACGCTATCAGAACTTCCGCTCCTTCGCGACGCGGCGTTGAAAAGCGATTATGCCTATGAAAGAACAAGATATATGACCAATAACATCGGGCCGAGACTTTCCGGTTCAGCTCAAGCTGCACGTGCGGTGGAATATGTTGCTGAAGAGATGAGAAAGCTTGGGCTGGAGGTCAGATTGCAAGAAGTAAAGGTGCCGCATTGGGTTCGTGGTGCGGAAACTGGTGAATTGACGGAATTTCCCGGAATGGCGAAAGGAACGACGCAGAAGATCGTATTGACGGCACTTGGCGGCAGTGTAGCAACACCTGACAACGGCATTACGGCAGAACTGATAGTTGTTACCTCGTATGAGCAATTGGAAAAACTTGGCAGAAAAGGTGTTGAGGGAAAGATCGTTCTTTTCAATGAGAAATTCGACCATCGTCTTTCTGATTCCGGTGAAGGTTTGAAGGCATACGGCCAAGCTGTGCGTTTTCGCAGCGGCGGGCCTTCGGCAGCATCACGCTTCGGTGCTGTGGCGGTGCTGGTTCGTTCAGCCGGAGCTTCGCAGATGCGTCTGCCCCATACAGGCGGGACACGCTACGCCGACGATGTGAAAAAAATACCGGCAGCTTCCGTCACTTACGAAGATGCCGATCTGATAGATGATCTGGTAAAGCAAGGTACTACAAAGCTGCGTCTGGTGCTGACCCCGAAAACATACCCTGACGCAGTAAGCCATAACGTTATCGCTGACCTTAAGGGAAGTGAGAGACCGGATGAGGTAGTTATCGTTTCAGGACATCTCGATTCGTGGGATCTGGGCACAGGGGCTTTGGATGATGCAACGGGTGTCGCAGCGTCAATGCAGGTACCGTTTCTCTTGAAACAGCTTGGTTTGCAGCCAAAACGGACGATCCGCGTTATCGCTTATATGAATGAAGAGAATGGTCTGGTAGGCGGAACAGAGTACGCAAAAGCCGAGGAAAATAATATTGCCAACCACTTCGCTGCGTTAGAGGCTGACCTCGGGGCATCGCATCCGATGGGCGTTCTTTTTGCGGGTAAACCTGAGGCGTTGCCGTACTTCACACCGTTTCTAGAGGTGCTTCGTGAACACGGCTCGGGGCTCATTAGGACAGAAGGCGGCGTCGGAGCGGACATCGGGCCGCTGACACAACGCGGTGTCCCGTCTTTTGCTCCGTGGTTCAATACGCGCACGTATTTTATGTATCATCACACCGCAGCGGACACATTTGATAAGGTCAATCCGGAAGAACTTGCTAGGGTTGGCTCGGTGATGGCTGTGACCGCATACGCTCTTGCAAATATGGAACGCCCGCTGCCCAGATAGCGAAGATGACGGGAGACAAGGAGTAGGGGAGTGAAAGAACTGCTTGCGTGAGTGGGCGGGTTTCTTTAAATTCCACATTCCAGATTCCAAATTTCAAAACCAAAGACAAAGGACAAAGTCTGCTCTATTTGGTAAGATTAACCAGAGGTAACAACTATGAACAGGCCGCCGCCATACTTTCCGCAAAACCAGCTTTCGCCGCCGGATGAGAACCGTTACAAAAAGTTCAAACTTATAGTCGGTGGGGTTGCGTTCTTATTGGTTCTGCTTCTTATAGGCCTCGGATTTGGAGTTTATTACCTGATCTCGTGGCTAGTGTCAGGATAAATATTCGGCTGATATTCTGTCTTCTCGATCAATATATTGATCGAGAAAGCATCGATGAATAGATTTCGAAGACTAGAGAGTGTCGCAATTTAAATGGCTAAAGGCTGTCCAAAACATTAAGTTTTGACAGCCTTTTCATTTTATATAGCCATTGTTGAAGATAGTTTCAGCGATTGTCTGCTGATGAGCGTTCAGCGTTATTGACCTTTGTTCTTGCTTCGGTCGCCAGCTGTTTGGCACGTGGCAGGAGTTCGATGGCCTTCATCAACTGGTTGTCATAATCCTTGAACACCTGATACGACGTGGTCGTTCCATAAGCGGCGGTCACAAGTTCAGCCCGAAGCGAACGCTCAACATACTGCCTTTCAGCGTCTATCTGGGCAGCAGAGAGTTTGTATTTATCTACTGCATGCTTTTTGAAAGCCTGATAAACCCTGTCATCAATAACAAAATCCGTAGCTGAGATGTCGTATTCAAAGCGGATCGGTTTGTCTGCCTTGAGATTTTCAAAGCCCGGAAGTTTTCCGTAAGCAAGGTCAAGGGCAAAATCAAATATAGGATTGTTCAATCTGGCTCTGGCTCGATTTCGTTCAGCGGTGATCATATTGGGCTTTACCTCAACATCCGGTTCTATTCCACCGCCGCCATATACCGTACGTCCCAGGTCAGTTTTGCTTTCTGGCCCTGCGGGCGTTTGGCTCTCATCTTCGCCGTCATCCTCACGGCCGACGCCGCCTTTTGTGTAATAGCTGTATAGATCGCCGTTGGAATAGTCTCGCTGGATCAACCTGCCAGACGGCGTCTCGTATTTTGCGATGGTCAGAAGCAGCATCGAGCCATAATCCAAGACAAAAGGATTCTGCACCAGGCCTTTGCCAAACGTCGTTTCACCTACGATCAGAGCACGGTCATGATCCTGCAATGCACCGGCAAGTATCTCTGAGGCTGAGGCTGAGTTTCGATTGACCAGAACGACGACGGGCATCTTTTCAGGATCAGGATTTTCCGAAGTGTAGCGTTCGGCTATTGCCTGTATCCGTCCTTTCTGGGTAAAAACGGTCTGTCCGGGTTCGAGAAATGTACTTGCCACGCGATAGGCATGTCCGACCAAGCCACCGCCGTTATCCTTTAGATCAAGGATAAGCTGGGTCATACCATTCTTTTTCAGCTTTACCATCGCTGCACGAAATTCGTCGTAAGTGGTTTGATTAAAGCCGCCAGTCATAGCGATATAGCCTACACCGGGCTTGATCATATAGGCCTCGGCGATTGAAGGCTGCGGAACAGCATCACGTATTATCTCAACTGTCTCACGCCGGTTGGTGCCGTATTTCTCAACCACAAGTTTTGCTGACGTGCCACGTGGCCCGCGGAGCAGATCACGAACCTCATTGTATGGTTTCCCTAGAACGTCCTTACCATTTACCTCTACGATCTTGTCGCCATAACGCAACCCGGCACGATGTGCGGGAGCTCCGTCAAAAGTTGCCCTGATATATGTAGCGATCATTTTGCCGTCAGGGTCAGAGAGGTCGCCTATGGTGGCGCCGATGCCGAAATAGCGTGAACTTTGCTCCGTCCTGAACTGCTCGAACTCCTTGGCGTCAAAATAGTTTGAATGCGGATCAAGCGTGTGGAGCATGCCATCGATCGCAGATTTGAAGACGCTGTTGTAATTGATATCTTTACCGACGAAGTGCGAGTCTTCGATGATCGACAGAGCTTCCGCCACATCGGTTTCGACCATTTCTATCTTTATCGGGGCAGGCTTTTCCTCTTTTACGGCGGTCGTTTTCGGTTTGGCATCCTTTACCGCAACCGGGTCTTGAGCATGTACAGACGCGCTAAAAAGCATCGCCAGCGACAAAAGCATTGACAAATATATATAAGGACGATTTTTCACTAGATGGATTCTCCTAAAGCTGTAACCCGATCATAATAGGACGAGTTTTGAAATAATAGCATTCATTTGAGTATTTCGCGAGGTTTTTGGTTGCATCCGACGTTGGCCGAAAAGACTCTAAAAGGTTTTATCATCTTTAATTTAGGTGTTTTTTGCGTTATCATCACTTAAATTTCCTTGCCAAGCATTGGAGAAAAGATTTTAAGCCCATTATGTCGTTCCAGGTTGGGTACTTAAGTAGGTTGTCGAATGTGTTGCATTTCTCCCCTACAATACGCACCGCGTTCTACTTTTTTACGAAGACAACCAATGAACGGTTTCATAACAGATAGATATTGTTAGGTCGACAGGGTGGATCTATTGCACATCGGGAATTCCCTGATCATTAGATTTAAGGACACTGCAAGTTTGAACTCAACACAGGGCAGAGTGCTTTTGAGAGGTATTTTTCACGAAAATGGGGGCGTTGGTTAGGTTCAGATTATCAATGGATTGCCGCTCAGACCTAGCGAACATGCGGTACAGGAACTTAACGAGCAGCTTTCATTTCTAGGTATTGATAAAGGTGTGAATATAACTATTTCAAAACAGATCTCATTTTCTTTCACGATATACTGACCTAAATGTCCTCGCTTCTTTCAGTAACAAATCTGCAAACACACTTTCCGACCCGTGCGGGTTTGGTGAGGGCGGTGAATGATGTCAGTTTTTCGATAGCTGAAGGGGAATTGCTGGGGCTGGTCGGTGAATCGGGCTGCGGAAAATCGATAACTGCGTTGTCCATAATGCGTTTGATAGCATCGCCCGGAAAGATAGCCGGTGGTTCGATCAAATTCAAAGGCGAGGAACTTACTACGGCAAGTTACGACCGTTTGCGGGAGATCCGCGGCAACGACATCGCGATGATCTTTCAGGACCCGATGACGTCACTTAATCCGGTATATACGGTCGGAGAACAGATCGCCGAAGCTCTGAGACTGCATCGCAGCCTTAATAAAAAAGAGGCGTGGGAAGCTGCGATAGAGGCAATGAAGGAAGTGTCCATACCCGCCCCCGAACGCCGTGTCAATGACTATCCGCATCAGCTTTCGGGCGGTATGCGTCAGCGTGTAATGATTGCGATGGCTCTTGCCTGCGATCCGGAATTGCTGATCGCCGATGAACCGACGACTGCTCTTGATGTGACGATACAGGCTCAGATATTGGAGCTTTTGAACGAGCTTAGAGAAACAAGAAAACTTGCGGTGCTTTTGATAACGCACGATCTGGGGGTCGTTGCCGAGGTGGCAAATCGGGTTTGCGTTATGTACACGGGCAAGATCGTTGAGGAGTCGGGTGTGGATGAGCTTTTCGATGATCCGAAACATCCTTACACAAAAGGTTTGCTGCGTTCCGTGCCAAAGCTTCGTTCAGCCGGCACTAATGCTTCAACGCGATTGCTGACGATAGACGGAACTGTTCCGAGCCCTACTGATCTGCCTCCAGGCTGTCATTTTGAACCGAGATGCGAGTTCAGCATTGACCGTTGTAGAAGCGGTGAGATCCCTCTTTATGAGCTACCACACGATGCTAAGGTCAGATGTGTATTGTATGATGAGACTCGATAGGATCTATGCGATAAATGAAATATCTTTCACATCTTTGAATTGATGACATCAGCTCCAACACAAGAGAAAACACAGCGACTTCTTGAGGTCAATGACCTTGTGAAGCATTTTCCCGTTGAGGATTCTGATGATGTAGTTCGAGCGGTTGACGGCGTCTCATTTGACATAATTGCAGGCGAGACATTAGGCCTGGTAGGTGAATCCGGCTGCGGCAAATCGACCGTCGGGCGGTGTTTGCTTCGTTTGCATGAACCCACGAGCGGCGAGGTCATCTTTGAAGGCCGTGACATTGTCGGGCTGCATTCGTCTGAAATGCAGGCTCTTAGACGCGAGATGCAGATGATCTTTCAGGATCCATACGCAAGTCTCAATCCGCGTCTCAACATCCTTTCGATAGTTTCAGAACCCCTAAAGATACACCGCATCGGCGACAAAAAAGAACGCCGCGATCGCGTGGCAGATCTGTTGGCAAAGGTCGGACTTGATCCGAGGTACATGGATCGCTATGCTCACGAATTTTCCGGTGGACAGCGGCAGCGGATCGGAATTGCTCGTGCACTTGCCCTTAATCCCAAACTCATTGTCTGTGACGAACCGGTATCGGCACTGGACGTGTCTGTTCAGGCACAGGTCGTTAATCTGCTCCAAGATCTGCAACAGGAACTTGGGCTGACATATCTTTTTATCTCTCACGGATTAGCGGTCGTGGAGCATATATCTGATCGAGTGGCAGTGATGTATCTCGGAAAGATCGTCGAGATCGCTTCCGCCGAAGATCTCTATGACGAACCGCTCCATCCTTATACACAGGCATTGCTTTCAGCGATACCGATACCAGACCCGAGGCAAAAACGTGAACGGATCATACTAAAAGGCGATGTCCCGACGCCTATCGATCCGCCGTCGGGCTGTCGTTTCCGAACACGCTGTCCAATCGCCATTGATGAATGCTCAAATACGGAGCCTGAACTTCGCGAATTGAAACCGGGACATTTTGCAGCATGTATCCGCGCATAAATGAGTCCGCAAATAGTTGAAACCTAGAGAGATTGTGTGACGTAATCCTGTTAACATCTAGCTCAAACACATTAAACTTTGCGAGGTAATTATGAACCGATTGGCTGGAATAGGTCTTGCTGTAGTTGGAGTCGTATTTGTTGCTCTTAGTATCATGAGCATTGTACCGGGTTTATCGCAACCCGGAGTTCCCCTGATCATTGCCGGACTTTTGATCGTCGGATTAAGCTTTATAAAAGCACCCGACACTGAAGGAGTTGAAAGAACATCAACGGCAAATACGCTGGTGAACTTATTTTTTTCGCCATCTGAGGCATTTGCAGCACTAAAACGGCATCCTCGCTGGTTGGTAGCGATTCTACTAATGGCATTGATGTCCGGTGTCTACACGAATCTGTTTATATACAAGATGACGCCGGAACGAATCGCCAATTACACGATAGATAAAACCCTTGAAATGCCGATGATCGCAAACAGCGAACAGGCTCGTACTCAAGTACAGGAGAATCGGCCTCAGGCCATCAAAGACCTTGCAGATCCGGTCGGACGCGCCGGACAGTTTATTTCGAGTTTTGCGGGCCAGGTCATTCTTTACGCTTTTCTCGCGGCAGTCTTTCTAATATTTGCATTGGCAATGGGAGGAAAGCTCAATTTTCTACAGGCTTTTTCAATAGCTGTATACGCAGCATTCCCGGTCGCGGTGATTCGGTTCATTCTCAATACGTTCATTCTTTTCTTAAAGGACGTAGACGATATACATCCGATTCGAGGCCAGCAATCACTGGTCACAGATAATCTCAGCTTTTTGGTCATACCCAGTGATCATCCTGTGATATTTACACTGCTTTCAACCCTTAGTCTGCTTGGAATCTATTGGATATGGCTGAATGCTACCGGATTGAAGAATGGTGGCGAAACTATATCGGGCACGATTGCATGGACAACATCGCTGACGGTATATGGTGTAATTATTCTGTTCGCCATACTGGCCGCGTGGGCATTCCCAACTTTTATAAGCTGATATTTTCACGACGAATAAAGGGCCGCTGATACAGTTGACGGCTCTTTATTCGTATCTGAGTGACTCGATCGGGTCTAGC